>JACPFV010000053.1 GCA_016182805.1 Gammaproteobacteria bacterium | reverse complement strand
GCGGGCTGCTCGCGGCGTCGGACCGCCGCTACCGGCTGACGCGCGTGGCGCGTGAAGAGGGCGCCGCCGAGGCACCAGTGCCGGCCTAGGGATGTCGATGCGCTACGCGATCCCCGCCCTGGTGATGGTCGGCCTGCTCGCCCTGCTGGGCGTCGGCCTTACGCTCAACCCGCGCGAAGTGCCGTCGCCGCTGATCGGCCAGCCGGCGCCGGATTTCCGGCTGACGACGCTCGACGGCAGGCCCTTTTCGGTGCAGGACTTGCGCGGCAAGCCGGCGCTGGTGAACTTCTGGGCCAGCTGGTGCGCCGGCTGCCAGGTCGAGCATCCGCTGCTGCTGCGCCTGGCGCGCGAGGACGGCGTCGCGATCTTCGGCATGGATTACAAGGACGAGCCGGACGCGGCGCGGCAGTGGCTGGCGCGGCACGGCAATCCGTACACCGAGATCGTCGCCGATCCGGCGGGCACCGCCGGCCTCGACTGGGGCGTCTACGGCGTGCCGGAAACCTTCGTGCTGGATGCGCAGGGCGTGATTCGCTACAAGCACATCGGGCCCGTCACCGAGGAGGCCTGGCGCGACCAGATCCGGCCGTTGCTTGCGGAGCGCGCGCCATGATGCGTCGCCGGAGCCTGATCGCGGCCTTCGCGCTGCTGGCCGCGACCGCCGCGCCGGCCCTGACGCCGGAGCAGGAGGCGCGCTACCAGGGGCTTATCGACGAACTGCGTTGCCTGGTCTGCCAGAACCAGACCATCGCCGATTCCGACGCCCCGCTGGCCGCCGATCTGCGTGCCCAGGTCGAAGCCCAGATTCTCGAAGGCAAGTCCGACGCGGAGATCAAGCATTACCTCACCGCGCGCTACGGCGACTTCGTGCTGTACCGGCCGCCGGTGAAGGGCACCACCGTGTTCCTGTGGGCGGGGCCCTTCGTGTTGCTGGCCGGCGCGGCGCTGGCGGCGCTGCTGTTCCTGCGGCGCCGGCGCGCGCCGGCGGCTGCGGCGGCGGTGGACCCGGACACGCTCAAGAAACTGCTCGACGAGGGACGCGAATGATCTGGGTCGGATTTGGCGCCGTTGCCGTGGCGGCCCTGGCGATCCTGCTGCGTCCCTGGTGGTCGCGGCGGGCGCTGGCGGCGCGGCTGCGCCGCCGCAGCGCGAACGTGCGCGCCTACGAGTCGCGGCTGCGCGAGCTGCAAGCCGACGCCGACGCCGGCGTGCTCGACCCCGCCGGGCTCGACGCCGCCCGGCAGGAGCTGGCGCAGCGCCTCCTGCGCGAGGCGCAGGACGAGCCGGAACCGGCGGCCGGCGCGGGATCGCGCGCGCCGGCGCTGGTCCTGGCGGTGCTGCTGCCGGCGTTCGCGGCCGGCTGGTACTACCTGGAGGGCAGTTGGCGCACGCAGGCGGCGATCGCGCGCGCCGCGGAGGACCCGGAGTTCGCCCGCTCGCACATGATCGAGGCGATGGTCGGACGGTTGGCCGCGCGCCTCGACCAGAATCCCGACGACCTGGAAGGCTGGAGCATGCTCGGCCGCTCGTACGCCGTGCTGGGACGCTACGCCGACGCCGCCGAAGCCTACGCCCGCGCCAGCGCGCTGGCGCGGGACCAGGATCCCGAGCTGCTGGTGAGCCAGGGCGAGGCCCTGGCGATGGCGCGCGACCGCGATCTGCAAGGGCGGCCGGCGCAGCTGTTCCAGCTGGCGCTGCGTCTTGCGCCGGACCACAGCCGCGCCCTCTGGTACGCCGGCCTCAGCGCGGACCAGGCCGAGGATTACGCGGCGGCGCTGGCGCACTGGCGGCGCCTGCTCGGCCAGGAGCTGCCCGGCGAGCTGCGTGCCGGCCTCGAGCAGCGCGTCGCCGACATCGAGCGGCGCAGCGGCCAGCGGCACGTGGACGTGAAAAGGCCGGCAGGCTGACCATAGTCATGATCCGGCGCGGGGTGCTTGGCGTAAGATTCGCGCCGATTCGCCGACAAACAAGGTAGGAACCATGCCGCACAAGCTGAGCCGAATGCCCGACATCCGCGCGGAATACGTCAAGGCCCTGGGCTCGCTTGCGCGCAAGCCGCGCGGCGAGGTGCGGATTCCGCGGCTGGAGCTGGCGCTGCCGGCGGTGAGTGCGGACGCCGGGCAGTTGGCCGCGTATCGGCGCATCTGCGGCTTCGGCGGCGGCGACAGCCTGCCGATCACCTACCCGCAGGTGCTGGCGGCGCCGCTGCAGATGCGCCTGCTGACCCGCTCCGAGTTTCCCCTGCCGTTGCTCGGCTTGGTCCACCTGCGCAACCGCATCGAGCAGAAGAAACCGCTGCCGGCGGACGCGAGCTACCAGGTGGATGTCGGCGTCGGCAACAGCCACCAGACCGACAAGGGACTTGAGTTCGATCTGGTTACGAGCTTTGCCGACGGGCAGGGCGCCGAGCTGTGGCGCGCGGTGGCCACCGTTCTGTTCCGCAACCGCAAGCCCTCCGGCGGCAACCGCAAGCCGGCGGCGGAGCCGGAGCCGGCGATTTCCGATTACGTGACCTTCGACGCGCCGGCCGACATCGGCCGCCGCTACGGGCGGGTCTCCGGCGACCTGAATCCGATTCACCTCACGCCCTGGACCGCCAAGCTGTTCGGTTTCCCGCGCGCGATCGCCCACGGCATGTGGTCGCTGGCGCGCTGCGCCGCGCTGCTGGAAGGCCCGCTCGGCCGCGAGCCGAAGGAGCTGACCGTGCAGTTCCGGCAACCGCTGCTGCTGCCCGGCCGGGTGGCGCTGCGGTACAAACGTGACGCAAGCGTCATTAATTTTGTCCTGCTCAATCGGGGCAGCGGCAAGACCCATCTGACCGGTGCACTGGGCTAAACTATTGGCAGCCAGAACAAGGGCCTACGCGGCCGGCTGGGGTTGAACGGCCCGCGTTCCAGGGCCTTCACAGGAGTGTAAATGCGCATACGCAAAGCGGTTTTTCCGGTCGCCGGCCTGGGCACCCGTTTTTTGCCCGCGACCAAGGCCAGCCCCAAGGAAATGCTGCCCGTCGTCGACAAGCCGTTGATTCAGTACGCCGTCCAGGAAGCGATCGGCGCCGGCGCTACGGAACTGGTGTTCATCACCGGCCGCACCAAGAACTCCATCATGGACCACTTCGACAAGGCCTATGAGCTGGAGACCGAGCTGGCCAACCGCCAGAAGCAGGACCTGCTCAAGCTGGTCCAGGACGTCCTTCCGCCGGGCATCACCTGCATCTTCATCCGCCAGGCCGAGGCGCTGGGCCTGGGCCACGCCGTGCTGTGCGCGGAACCCGCGGTCGGCGACGAGGACTTCTCGGTGCTGCTGGCCGACGACCTCATCGACGGCCGCCTGCTGCCCTGCCTGGCGCAGATGCAGCGCGTCTACCAGGAGCACGGCGCCAGCGTGATCGCGGTGCAGCCGGTGCCCAAGGATGAGATCAGCTCCTACGGCGTAGTCGAGGCACAGAACATTGCGCCGGGGCTGGGCGAGATCCGCCGCATCGTGGAAAAGCCCAAGGCGGACGAGGCGCCGTCCAACCTGGCGGTGGTCGGGCGCTATATCCTCACGCCGCGCATCTTCAAGCTGCTGGAGCGCACGCCGCGCGGCAAGGGCGGCGAGATCCAGCTCACCGACGCCATCAGCATGCTGATCCAGGAGCAGACCGTGCTCGCCTACCAGTTCGAGGGCAAGCGCTACGATTGCGGCAGCAAGCTGGGCTACCTGCAGGCCAATGTGGAATACGCGCTCAAGCACCCGGAACTGGCCGACGAATTCCGCAAGTACCTGACCCAATTCACCGCCGAGCTTCCGCAGCAGCAGTCACGCATGCGGGCGGTAAAACCCTGATTCCCATCAAGCCACCGGGCGCGCAGCGCGCGAGGCATCCATGACCGGCAGCAAATACCAGAGCTTCATCGCTTCCTCCTCGATCCAGGGCGCCAACGCGCCGTACGTCGAGGCCTACTACGAACAATTCCTCGACGATCCGGAGTCGGTCGACCCCGGCTGGCGTGCCTACTTCCGCACGGTGCAGGACGCCAACGCGCCGCGCGAGACGCCGCACAGCGAGGTGATCGCGCGCTTCGAGCGCCTGGCGCGCGAGCGAGCGCACGGGGCGGTCGTCGTCGCCGGCGGGCTGTCGCCGGAGGCGGCGGAGAAGCAGGCGGCGGTGCTGCGCCTCATCAACTACTACCGCGTGCGCGGCCACCAGGCGGCGCGGCTCGACCCGCTGGGCCTGGCGCCGCCGACCAAGGTGCCCGACCTCGACCTGGCGTTCCACGGCCTGACCGAGGCCGACCTCGACACCGAGTTCAACACCGGCTCGCTGGTGGCCGTCGACCGCCTGCCGCTGCGCGAGATCGTGCGCGTCCTCAAGTCGGTCTACACCGACACGATCGGCGCCGAATACATGTACATCACGGAGACGGAGCAGAAGCGCTGGATCCAGAAGCGCCTGGAAGGCGACGCGTTCAAGCCGAAGATCTCCGCCGAGCGCAAGCGCGACGTCCTGCTCCAGCTCGTCGCCGCCGAGGGCCTTGAGCGCTACCTGCACAACAAGTACGTCGGCCAGAAGCGCTTCTCGCTGGAAGGCGGCGACAGCCTGATCCCGGCGCTCGACCAGGTCATGCGCTCCTGCGCCGACCGCAACGTCGAAGAGGTCGTGATCGGCATGGCGCACCGCGGGCGCCTCAACGTGCTGGTTAACGTGCTGGGCAAGTCGCCCAAGGACCTGTTCGCCGAGTTCGAGGGCAAGTACGCCAGCCACGACGACACCTCGCGCACCGGCGACGTCAAGTACCACATGGGCTTTTCGACCGACGTCGAGGTCAGTGGCAAGCGCCTGCACCTGGTGCTGGCGTTCAATCCCTCGCACCTGGAGATCGTCAACCCGGTGGTCGAAGGCTCGGTCAAGGCGCGCCAGACGCGCCGCCTCGACGAGCAGGGCCAGGGCGTGGTGCCGATCCTGATCCACGGCGACGCCGCGTTCGCCGGCCAGGGCGTGGTGATGGAGACCTTGCAGCTCTCGCACGCCAAGGGCTACAGCACCGGCGGCACGCTGCACTTCATCGTCAACAACCAGATCGGATTCACCACCCCCAACCCGATCGAGGCCCGCCCCGGCCACGAGGTGCGCACCTCACGCTACTGCACCGACCTGGCCAAGATGGTCGAGGCGCCGGTGTTCCACGTTAACGGCGACGACCCCGAGGCGGTGGTGTTCGTCACCAAGCTGGCGATGGACTTCCGCAACGAGTTCAACAAGGACGTCATCATCGACCTGTGCTGCTACCGGCGCCTGGGCCACAACGAGGCGGACGAGCCGTCCGTGACCTCGCCGATGATGTACGAGGCGATCAAGAAGCATCCCACGCCGATGCAGTTCTATTCGCGCAAGCTGGTCGAGGAAGGCGCGGTCGCCAAGGACGAGACCGACCGCCTGGTCAAGAGCTACCGCGAAGGCCTGGACAAGGGCGAGAACATCGCGCGCATCACGCTGGGCCTGGTCGGCAACAAGCACACCGTCAACTGGGCCAACTACGGCAAGGGCGGCTGGGACACGCCGTCCGAGACCGCTTGCAGCCCCGACATGCTGCGCTCGCTGGCCGACAGCCTGCACAAGCTGCCGGACGGCTTCGCCCTGCACGCGCGCGTGCAGAAGATCATGGAGGACCGGGTCAAGATGACCGCCGGCGATCTGCCGATGGACTGGGGCTACGCCGAGACCATGGCGTACGCCACGCTGATCCACGAGGGCTTCTCGGTGCGCCTGTCCGGCCAGGACGCGCGCCGCGGCACCTTCTTCCACCGCCACGCCACGCTGCACGACGTCAAGACCGGCAACGGCTACACGCCGCTGCGGCATCTGGTCCAGGACAAGTACGCCTTCCTGGTCAACGACACCCTGCTGTCGGAGGAGGGCGTGCTCGGCTTCGAGTACGGCTACGCCACCACCGATCCGGACTGCCTCGTGATCTGGGAGGCGCAGTTCGGCGACTTCGCCAACGGCGCGCAGGTGCTGGTCGACCAGTTCATCTCCAGCGGCTACGCCAAGTGGGGCCGCCTGTGCGGCCTCGCCATGTTCCTGCCGCACGGCTACGAAGGGCAGGGGCCGGAGCACTCGTCCGCGCGCCTGGAGCGCTATCTCCAGTTGTGCGCCGGCAACAACATGCAGGTGTGCGTGCCGTCGACGCCGGCGCAGATGTTCCACATGCTGCGGCGGCAGATGAAGCGCAGCCTGCGCCTGCCGCTGATCGTGATGACGCCCAAGAGCCTGCTGCGCCACCCGCTGTCGGTGTCGTCGCTGGACGACCTGACCAAGGGGCATTTCCAGCCGCTCATTCCGGAAGCGGAGAAGCTCGACGCGAAGAAGGTCAAGCGCATCGTGTTCTGCAGCGGCAAGGTCTACTTCGACCTGTTGCAGACGCGGCAGAAGGAGGGCATCGCCGACGTCGCCATCGTGCGCGTCGAACAGCTCTACCCGTTCCCGCGCGACGACTACGCGGCGACGATCCACGCCTATCCGAACGCGACCGAGATCGTCTGGTGCCAGGAAGAGCCGGAAAACCAGGGTGCCTGGTACCAGATCAAGCACCGCCTGATGGAGCCGGTGGACCCGCCGCGCAAGCTGCTGTACGCAACGCGTACCGGCTCGGCGTCGACCGCGGTGGGCTACCTCAAGGTCCACCAGAAGGAGCAGGACGAAGTGATCCGCGAGGCCCTGCGCGGCGGCAAGCTGGTGAAGGGCTGACAACGAACCGAACAATCCTCAGGGAATAACCAACATGGCAATCGAAATCCGCGTCCCCAATCTGCCCGAGTCCGTCTCCTCCGCCACCGTCGCGTCCTGGCACAAGAAGGCCGGCGACGCCGTCAAGCGCGAGGAAAACCTGGTCGACCTCGAAACCGACAAGGTGATGCTCGAAGTGCCCGCCACCTCCGACGGCGTGCTCAAGGAAGTGCGTGTGCAGCCGGGCGCGACGGTCAAGGCCGGCGACGTGATCGGCGTGCTCGACGAGGGCGGCGCGGCCGTCGCGGCGCCGAAGTCCGATGCCAAGCCGGTCGCTGCCGCTGCCGCTGTCGCGGCCGCGGACGACGCGCAGAGCCCCGCGGTGCGCAAGCTGCTGTCGGAAATGGGCATCGCCGCCTCGCAGGTCCCGTCCGGCAGCGGCAAGGGCGGCCGCCTGACCAAGGAAGACGTGATCGCCTACGCCGAACAGAAGAAGGCGGCGCCCGCGCCCGCGCCGGCCGCCAAGCCCGCCGCTCCGGCGGCGCCGGCGGCCCGCCCCGTGGCGGGCGCGCGCGAGGAGCAGCGCGTGCCGATGACGCGCATCCGCGCGCGCATCGCCGAGCGCCTGATCGAGGCGCAGAGCACCGCCGCCATGCTTACCACCTTCAACGAGGTGGACCTGAAGGCGGTCAACGACCTGCGTGCCAAGTACAAGGAAAGCTTCGAGAAGGCCCACGGCGTGCGCCTGGGCTTCATGTCGTTCTTCGTCAAGGCCAGCATCGAGGCGCTCAAGAAGTTCCCGGTGGTCAACGCCTCGGTCGACGGCGGCGACATCGTCTACCACGGCTACTACGATCTGGGCGTGGCGGTGTCGTCGCCGCGCGGACTGGTGGTGCCGATCCTGCGCAACGCCGACGCGCTGTCTTTCGCCGAGATCGAGAAGTCGATCGGCGAGCTCGGCCAGAAGGCCAAGGACAACAAGCTGACGCTGGACGACCTCAGCGGCGGCACCTTCTCGATCACCAACGGCGGCGTGTTCGGTTCCATGCTGTCCACGCCGATCCTCAACCCGCCGCAGAGCGCGATCCTGGGCATGCACGGCATCACCGAGCGCCCGGTGGCCGTGAACGGGGAGATTGCGATCCGGCCGATGATGTACCTGGCACTGACCTACGACCACCGCATCATCGACGGCCGCGAAGCCGTGCTGTTCCTGCGCACGATCAAGGAAAGCCTGGAAGACCCGGCGCGCCTGCTGCTGCAACTGTAGGCGGCCGGTGGCGGCGCGGCGGCCCGTACGGGCCGCCGCGTACGCAATGGATCGCGGTCGTTGCTTGTCCAACTCTGGAACACTGCCGTTTTCGGAGTCCGTGCGATGCGTCACCCGCAGGCGATCGTTCCCCGCAAGGGGCCGGACCTCGGCCTGGACGGGGATATCCCCAAGTACTGGCTGGACGGAGACCCGTTCAAGACGCGGTTCTTCGACGCGATGTCGCTGCTGTTCCCGGAGGGCGAGAAGTTCTTCATCGCCTGCGTGCGCGACTTCCGCGAGCGGATCGGCGACCCGGCGCTGGCCGCGCAAGTGAAGGATTTCATCTACCAGGAGGGGCAGCACGGCATGGTCCACATGCGGTTCAACGACCGGCTGCGCGAGCAGGGCATCGCCGTCGACCGCATCCTGGAACGTCAGAAGTCCATCATGTTCGGCTTCTTCCGCCGCTGGTTTTCGCGCCAGTTCACGCTCGGGCAGACCGCCGCGGCGGAGCACATGACTGCGCTGATCGCGCACGGTTTCTTCCGCAGCGGCATCCTCGACCGCGCCGACCCGCGCATCCGCGCCATGTACGCCTGGCATGCGGTCGAGGAGATCGAGCACAAGGCGGTGGCCTTCGACGTATTCCGGAAGGTCGCGCGCGGCGGCTATCTCACGCGCGTCCTGAGCATGCTCCAGGTGTCGCTCAGCTTCCCGTTGCACGTGTTTGTCATCATGCAGCACATGTTCAAGGTCGACGGCCTGCGCCACCGCGCATTCCTGTGGCTGCGCGGCCTGTGGTGGCTGTACGGGCCGGGCGGCGTCTACCCGCGCCTGCTGCCGCACTACCTGGCGTATTTCCTGCCGGGCTTCCACCCCTGGCGCTTCGGCCGCATGGAGGCGTACGAGCTGTGGGTGCGCGCCTTCCAGGGCAGCGGCGGCGACGCCATCGCCGCCGGCAATGCCGTGGCGGCGGCGCGGCCGACGCCAAATTGAGACGCTCGCGCGCCGCAGCGGGCGGATTGGCGCCGGCGATTTCCTGACCGGCGGAATACCCGCCCGGCGCCGGACGCTGCTAGTATTGGCGCGCCTTTTGAAACCGACCGGCGCCTCGGCGGGGGCCTTGCGCCACGCCGCTCGGAAATGAACAACAAACCCCAGGAGGTAGTTCCGTGAAGCCTGTTGCGATTGCTGGTGTTCTGCTGGCCGCGGCGTCCGCGCCCGCGGCGGCGCTGGAGACCGACGTGGTGCTGTCCGGCATGTTCGGCGCGTCGCTGTCGCAGTTCGATTCCGATGCCACCGGTTCCGACGTCGACGTCGAGAACAATGCCTCGCGCTTCGGCATCTTCGCGTCGACCGAGGAAGGTCCGATCAAGGCATTCCTGCACTACGACCGCGCCGCGTCGAACGACGGCGCCGGCCGCGAGGACGTGCGCGAGTTCTTCGCCGGCGTGACCGGCGCCTGGGGCACGGCCACCGTCGGCCGCCGCTCCACCGACTACCGCCTCGCCGGCCTGCGCGTCGACCCGTTTTACGACACCTCCCTGGCCGGCTCCTTCGGCGCGTTCGCCAGCGAGGGCGCCAGCTACGGCTTGTCCGAGCTGACCAACAACTTCTTCGCCGACAACTCGCTGGCCTACGAGTCGCCGGCGTTCATGGGCTTCACCGGCAACGTCGCCGCCTACATCAACAACAACAGTGAAGTGGCCGGCGACGAGCACGACTTCGGCCTGGGCGTAGGCTACGCCAACGCCGACTGGGGCCTGACCGGCGGCGTGCAGTACTTGGATGTCGGCGGCCCGGTGGTCAACGGCATCCCGGCCGGGACCACCGGCTCGGCGGTGCGCCTGCACGGCACGTTCGCCTGGCAGGCGTTCAGCTTCGGCGCCTCGGTCGAGCAGGTCGACATCGACGGCGAAGCCGACGCGCGCCAGTACGGCTTCGTTTCCGCCACCTACCAGCTCAACGAGAAGATCCGCTTGGCGGCCGCCGTCGGCAGCGTCAACAACACGGTCTACGAGGGCACCGGCGTCACGGTCGGAGCGTTCTATGAGGTGTTCAAGAACCTCAACGTCTATGCCGGCGGCCGCGGCGTGAGCCTGGACACGGACGACACCACGACCTTCGCCACCGGCGTCAGCTACGCCTTCGACGTCGATTTGGAATAAGCCGCACGCAAGCGAAGCACACGGGGCCGGGTTTTTCCCGGCCCTGTCTTTTTGTGCGGCCGGACGCCAGGAACTTGCCCCGAAAAGGCCACTCCGGCGCCGGTACAGCTTCTATAATGTGCGCCTTCGGCCGGCTGGCCCGGCAACTACAAGCTAAAAACCATGAGCGAATCCTTTGATGTGATCGTCATCGGGGGCGGCCCGGCCGGGTATCCGTGCGCCATCCGCGCCGCGCAGCTCGGCTTCAAGACCGCGTGCATCGACGCCTGGCTCAACCGCGACAACACGCCGGCCTTCGGCGGCACCTGCCTCAACGCGGGCTGCATCCCGTCCAAGGCGCTGCTCGAGTCGTCCGAGGTCTACCACCGGGCGCAGCACGAATTCGCCCTGCACGGCGTCAAGGCGGCCGGCGTGACCCTCGACCTCGCGCAGATGCAGAAGCGCAAGGAGGCGATCTCGCGCTCGCTCACGGGCGGCATCAAGACCCTGTTCAAGGCCAACGGCGTCACCGGCCTGGAAGGCCACGGCAAGCTGCTCGGCAACGGCCAGGTGCAGTTCAAGGCCCACGGCGGGGAGACCAAGACCCTGTCGGCCAAGCACATCGTGATCGCGACCGGCTCGGAGCCGATCAACCTCAAGGTCGCGCCGTTCGACGGCAAGAACATCATCGACTCCTGGGGCGCGCTGGACCTTGCCGAGGTGCCCAAGCGCCTGGGCGTGATCGGCGCCGGCGTGATCGGCGTCGAGCTGGGCAGCGTATGGTCGCGCCTGGGCGCCAAGACCGTGCTGTTGGAGGCGCTGCCCAACTTCCTGCCGATGGTCGACCAGCAGGTCGCCAAGGAAGCGCAGCGGCAGCTGGTCAAGCAGGGCCTGGACATCCGCCTGGGAGCCAAGGTCACTGGCGCCAAGAGCGGCAAGTCCGGCGTCGCCGTCGAATTCGAGCTGAACGGCGCCAAGCACAGCGAAGAGTTCGACAAGCTGATCGTCGCGGTCGGCCGCAAGCCGTACACCAACGGCCTGGGCGTGGAGGCGGCGGGCGTGCAGCTCGACGAGCGCGGCTTCGTCAAGGTCGACAAGCACTATCGCACCAACGTGCAGGGCGTCTATGCGGTGGGCGACGCGATCGGCGGCGCGATGCTTGCGCACAAGGGCATCGAGGAAGGCGTGGCGTTGGCCGAGCAGCTCGCCGGGCACCACACCGAAGTGAACTACAACGCCGTTCCGTCGGTCATTTACACGGCGCCCGAGGTGGCGTGGGTCGGCCGTTCCGAGGAGCAGGCCAAGGCCGCGGGCTTCGAGGTCAAGACCGGCACCGGCTCGTTCGTCCCGAGCGGCCGCGCCAAGGCGCTGGAGCAGGCGGTGGGCCTGATCAAGGTGATCTCGGACGTCAAGACCGACCGCATCCTGGGCGTACACATGGTGGGGCCGTACGTGTCGGAGCTGGTCGCCGAGGCGGTGGTGGCGCTGGAGTTCGGCGCGACCACCGAAGACATCGCGCTGACCATGCACGCCCACCCCTCGCTCGGCGAGGTGTTCCACGACGCGATCCTCGCGGTGGACGGGCGCGCCATCCACGCCGTCAACAAGAAGAAATAATCCTACAATCGGTAGTTGGGGGCTTCCAAGATGCACGCATTGCCTGTGGGCACGTCGCTGCCCATCCCCAGCGCGTTTTTTGGTTCCACTTCGAAGGTATTTTCGGCCCGGGCCTCCGCCGTAGGAGGAGCGCTTGTGCTGCTCGCAACCACGGCGCAGGCGGAATTGGTCGGCACTACAGCCGGTTCTTTCTCGGTATCGCCGGGCGGTCAAGCGAGCTACACGATTCCGATAGCGGTTCCGCCAGGACGGGGTGGCATGGAGCCAAAGCTCGCTCTGGCCTACGACTCGAGCGGCGGCGATGGACCAGCTGGCTACGGCGTTTCGCTCACCGGGCTTTCGCAGATCACGCGGTGTCCCGCCACGCTCGATCAGGACGGGGTCGTCGATCCCGTTGATTACGACAATAACGATCGGTTCTGCTTGGACGGTCAGCGCTTGGTGGCTGTCACAGGTGCCTATGCCGGCATCGGCGCGGAATACCGAACGGAAGTTGAGTCGTTCAGCAAGGTCGTTTCCTACGGAGGTGTCGCGGGCGATCCCGAGTATTTCCGTGTCTGGACAAAGTCCGGTCTCGTAATGGAATTTGGAAATGACGGCAATTCACGTTTCCGCCGACCGGCTGCGGGTAAGGCCTTGGCTACACAGGCACGGGCGTGGGCGGTGAGCAAGATCACGGACACCGTTGGCAATATCATGACGGTGACGTACCAGGATCAGAACTCTTCAAACGGCCGAGAAGTAATTCTGCCGCTGACCGTTAGTCTTACTGTGTCAGTAAATACGAGACATAATCCGCGCTTCTTCACGCGGGAGCTGAAGTGCAATGAACGCAGGACAGCGGTTTGAGGCGTACATGTCGCACCTGTGCGAAGGACTCGGACACGCGGACCGGCATGCG
>JACPFV010000052.1 GCA_016182805.1 Gammaproteobacteria bacterium | reverse complement strand
GGGCCATGATGACTTGACGTCATCCCCACCTTCCTCCGGTTTGTCACCGGCAGTCTCCTTAGAGTGCCCAACTGAATGGTGGCAACTAAGGACAAGGGTTGCGCTCGTTGCGGGACTTAACCCAACATCTCACGACACGAGCTGACGACAGCCATGCAGCACCTGTGTCTAGGTTCCCTTGCGGGCACTCCCGCATCTCTGCAGGATTCCTAGCATGTCAAGCCCAGGTAAGGTTCTTCGCGTTGCGTCGAATTAAACCACATACTCCACCGCTTGTGCGGGCCCCCGTCAATTCCTTTGAGTTTCAACCTTGCGGCCGTACTCCCCAGGCGGGAAACTTATCGCGTTAGCTACGACACCGATTCGCAGAGCAAACCGACGTCAAGTTCCCATCGTTTACGGCGTGGACTACCAGGGTATCTAATCCTGTTTGCTACCCACGCTTTCGTGCCTCAGAGTCAGTTCAGGCCCAGGCGGTTGCCTTCGCCATCGGTGTTCTTCCAGATATCTACGCATTTCACCGCTACACCTGGAGTTCCGCCGCCCTCTACCGAACTCTAGCTCACCAGTATCGGATGCAATTCCCAGGTTAAGCCCAGGGATTTCACAACCGACTTAGCGAGCCTCCTACGCACGCTTTACGCCCAGTAAATCCGATTAACGCTTGCGACCTCTGTATTACCGCGGCTGCTGGCACAGAGTTAGCCGTCGCTTATTTCGCCGGTACCGTCAAGACCGAACGTGTTAGGTTCGATTTTTTCTTCCCGGCCTAAAGTGCTTTACAACCCGAAGGCCTTCTTCACACACGCGGCATTGCTGGATCAGGCTTTCGCCCATTGTCCAATATTCCCCACTGCTGCCTCCCGTAGGAGTCCGGACCGTGTCTCAGTTCCGGTGTGGCTGATCGTCCTCTCAGACCAGCTACCGATCGTTGCCTTGGTGGGCCATTACCCCGCCAACTAGCTAATCGGGCATAGGCTCATCTTAGAGCGTGAGGTCTTGCGATCCCCCACTTTGGTCTTGCGACATCATGCGGTATTAATCGGGGTTTCCCCCGGCTATCCCCCACTCTAAGGCAGATTCCTATGCATTCCTCACCCGTCCGCCGCTCGTCAGCACCCTTGCGGGCCTGTTACCGCTCGACTTGCATGTGTTAGGCATGCCGCCAGCGTTCAATCTGAGCCAGGATCAAACTCTCCAATTAAACTAAAGGTAAAAAGTAAAACTGGATAAGCACCTCAACGCTTGCGCGTCTTCGGTGCTAAAGAGTTATCAATCATGGACTCAATCAACTGGCCATGTTGATACTCTCGTGATGCATTGGCTTCCGCCATGCACCCGGGAGCACCCACACAAATCACTTGCTTTGCTTTTAAAGATCGGGCTGCCCGTCGTTGCATCTTGTTGTTGCCCCGCGGCAGCAGGAGGCGCGCATTATAGGGAGGTTTTTTTTCGTGTCAACACTTTTTTCAAAGTTTTTTGACACGCCCCGCGAAGCCTTATTCCATCGAGCTTTGCGGGCCCTCCCCTGCGCTACAACAACAAATTCGACGACGTTGCAGCTGGGTCTGCGACTATACACGGGTCGGCGTAGGAAGTGCAACATCCCCATTCAACGCCCCTGACGCGGCATTCAATCCTTGACCTTGATCCGGGCCTTGTTGACCTCATAGATCGCCTCGCCGACGCCCTCGACTTTCTTGAGGTCCTCCGGCGCACGGAACGGCCCGTGTTCCTTGCGGTAGCGGACGATTGCTTCCGCCTTGGCCGGGCCGACGCCGGCCAGCTCGCGGGCGAGCGTCCGGGCGTCGGCGGTGTTGACGTTCACCCCGGCCGCCAGCGCCGCGCCGCTCCACCACATGGAAACCAGCGCGAGCAGGCGGGCGAGACGGCGCATGGGGTTACGCGGCGGTCAGCGTCACCCGCGCGTAGCGGCGCGGCCCGACCTGGAGCAGGTGCGTCGCACCGGGCTTGAGCGTCAGCGAGCGGTCCTCGATGCGCTCCTGGTTGACGCGCACGGCGCGTTGCTGGATCTGGCGGTTGGCCTCGGAGGCGGAGGGCACCAGCCCCGCTTCCTTGAGCACGCGCGGCAGCGGCAGGCCTTCGGGCGGCGCCGCCAGCGTGATCTCGGGAATGTTCTCGGGCAGCGCGCCCTGCGAGAACTGCGCGATGAACGCGGCGCGCGCCTCTTCGCCGCGACCGGGCCCATGGAAGCGGTTCACCAGTTCGACACCCAGCTCCATCTTGATGTCGCGCGGATTCGCGCCCTGCTCCGCACCGCGCTTCAGGGCCGCAATCTCGGGCAGCGGCCGGAACGAGAGCAGGTCGTAGTAGCGCCACATGAGCGTGTCCGACGCGCTCATCACCTTGCCGAACATCTCCTGCGGCGGGTCATTGACGCCGATGTAGTTGCCCAGCGACTTGGACATCTTCTGCGCGCCGTCCAGGCCTTCGAGGATCGGCACGGTCATGATGCACTGCGGGCGCTGGCCGTAGACCTGCTGCAGGTGCCGGCCGACCAGCAGGTTGAACTTCTGGTCGGTGCCGCCCAGCTCGACGTCGGCCTTGAGCGCCACGGAGTCGTAGCCTTGCAGCAGCGGATACAGGAATTCGTGAATCGCAATCGGCTGGCCGTCGCGGTAGCGCTTGGAAAAGTCGTCGCGTTCCAGCATGCGCGCGACGGTATGTTGCGCGGCAAGCCGGATCATGCCCTCGGCGCCCAGCTTGTCCAGCCAGCGCGAGTTGAATTCGATGCGGGTCTTTTCCGGATCCAGGATCTTGTAGACCTGCGCCTGGTAGGTCTTGGCGTTTTCCTCCACCTCGGCGCGCGTCAGCGGCTTGCGCGTCTCGTTCTTGCCGGTGGGATCGCCGATCATGCCGGTGAAGTCGCCGATCAGGAACACCACGTCGTGGCCCCTCTGCTGGAACGCGCGCAGCTTGTTGAGCAGCAGCGTGTGGCCGAGGTGCA
Source organism: Gammaproteobacteria bacterium (assembly GCA_016182805.1). Classification (GTDB taxonomy): domain Bacteria; phylum Pseudomonadota; class Gammaproteobacteria; order Nevskiales; family Nevskiaceae; genus JACPFV01. The sequence continues at coordinate 24,744 of JACPFV010000052.1, read as the reverse complement.
GGTCCTTGGCGGTGGGATCGAACCCGGCCTTGATCACCAGGCGCTCGCCCTTGGCCTCGGCGTCGGTGAGGCGCGCGCGAAACTCCGCGTGCGGGATCACTTCCTCGGTGCCGCGCTCAATCTCGGCAAAGCGTGAATCGGTGGCCATGGTCATGATCGGTGACGGCGCAGTAGTAGAAATTGATGGATTGGGTGAGAAACCGTCGCAAAACGCTTGCAAGGTCTGGGCTTTTATGTTTCCTTACCGATCCGCAGCGCCGCCGCGCCTGGTCCCGGCGGCCTCCCGAGGGAGTCGCGCGCGGGAGACGCGTCATCAATGACTAACGGGAACGATGGGGAACATGCGTTTGGATTATAGCGAAGCCGGCCCGGCGCCCAGGATGACAACTCGCTCGGTGGCCCGGCGACGCACGCTTCTGCTGATGCTTCTGGTCGTCACCCTGGGCGTGTTCGTCAGCCGCGAGGGCGAGGCGTACCGCCGCTCCCTGCTGGGCATCCCCGCGATCTCGGTTCCGGCCCCGGCCGACGAGGCCGCCGCGACGGTCGCGGCCGCCGCCGAAGCGGTCGAGGCGGTATCGGAGCCGGCGCCGATCGACGACTGGATCACCCTGACGATCAAGCGCGGCGAGACCCTGTCCATGCTGATCGAGCGCGAGGGCCTGCCCACCGCCGACTGGTGGGCGATCGCGTCCATGGGCGAGTACGGCAAGCGCCTGAAGCGCCTCAAGGCCGGCGACTCGATCCGCCTGCGCAAGAGCGACGGACGCCTGCAGGAGCTGATGTACGAGCTGGGCGAGACGCAGACGCTGCACATCAAGCGCGAGGGCGGCCGTTTCGACGCCTTCCTGCTCGCGCAGGAGCTGGAGTACCGGCCGGCCTACGCCAGCGGCGCGATCGACGACTCGCTGTTCCTGTCCGGCAAGGAGGCCGGGCTGTCGGGCGCGGTGGTCATGGGGCTGGCCGACATCTTCGCCTACGACATCGACTTCGTCCTCGACATCCGCACCGGCGACCGCTTCACCGTGATCTACGAGGAGATCTACAAGGACGGGCGCAAGCTGCGCGACGGCAACATCCTGGCCGCCGAGTTCGTCAACCAGGGCCAGACCGTGCGCGCGGTGCGCTACACCGACGCGGCCGGCAACGCGTCGTACTACACGCCGCAAGGCCATTCGCTGCGCAAGGCGTTCCTGCGCGCGCCGCTGGACTTCGCGCGCGTCAGCTCGCACTTCAACCTGGCGCGGCGCCACCCGGTGCTGAACAGGATCCGCGCGCACAAGGGCACCGACTACGCCGCGCCCTGGGGCACGGCGATCAAGGCCTCGGGCGACGGCCGCGTGGTGTTCATCGGCAACAAGGGCGGATACGGCAAGGTCGTGATCCTCAAACACGGCGCGTCGTACGAGACGCTGTACGCCCACATGTCGCGCTTCCGGCCCGGCCTGGGCATCGGCAGCCGCGTGAAGCAGGGCCAGGTGATCGGCTACGTCGGGGCGTCCGGCCTGGCGACCGGCGCGCATCTGCACTACGAGTTCCGCGTCAACGGCATACACAAGAACCCGGAAAAAGTCGTACTGCCGCGCGGCGACGCGCTGCCGCAGCAGCAGATGACGCGTTTCCGCGCCGCGACCGCGCCGCTGCTGTCCCAACTCGAGACGCTGTCCCGCTCGCGCTTCGCGCTCGCCAACTGACGCCCCATGACAACCGCGCTGTATCTCGGCCTGATGTCGGGCACGAGCAAGGACGGCGTGGATGCGGCGGTGGTCGAGTTCGACGGCGGCGGGCGGCTGCGCGGCATTCGCGCCACCCACACGGTGCGCTACACCGCCGTCCTGCGCGCGCGGCTGCTGAAACTGGCGCGCGAGCTGCCGCCCATCACCCTGGGCGAGTACGCCGAGCTGGACCAGGCCGTCGCGGGGCTGTTCGCGAAAGCCGCGCGCGGCGCGCTGGAGAGGGGCGGCCTGAAACCCCGGCATATCGCCGCGGTCGGCAGCCACGGCCAGACCGTGTTCCACCAGCCGGAGGGGCGCGTGCGCAGCAGCATCCAGCTCGGCGACCCCAACCGCATCGCCGCCCTCACCGGCATCGCCACCGTCGCCGACTTCCGCCGCCGCGACATCGCGCTGGGCGGCCACGGCGCGCCGCTGGTACCCGCATTCCATCACGCCGTGTTCGCCCGCGCGCGCGAGCCGCGCTGCGTGGTCAACGTGGGCGGCATCGCCAACATCACGGTGCTGCCGGGAGCCGACACGCGGCGCGTGTTCGGCTTCGACACCGGGCCGGGCAACGCGCTGATGGACGAATGGGTGCGTACCCACCACGGTCGCAACTACGACGCCAACGGCCGCTGGGCCGCGTCGGGACACCTGGAGCCGGAACTGCTCAAGGCCCTGCTCGGCGACGCCTACTTCCGTCGCCGTCCGCCCAAGAGCACCGGCCGCAGCCACTTCAACCTGGATTGGGCTCGGCGCCGCTGGCCCGGCCTGGACTGGGCGCCGCCGGTGGCGGTGCAGAACACTTTCTGCGAGCTGACGGCGCGAAGCGTCGCCGACGCGATCCGCCGCTTCGCGCCGGCCACGCGCCGCGTGCTGATCTGCGGCGGCGGGGTCTACAACGGGTTCCTGATGCAGCGCCTGGCCGACTTGCTGGGGCCGGTGCCGGTGGAGTCCACCGACGCGCATGGCCTGGGCGCGCGCTGGGTCGAGGCGGCCGCGTTCGCCTGGCTGGCGATGCGCACGATGCACGGCCTGCCCGGCAACATGCCCGCCGTGACCGGGGCGAGCCGGGAAGCCGTGTTGGGGGGAATCTACCGGGCGTGACGCGGGACCGCCCCCGCGTCGCACTCACGACCAGTAAGCCCCTAGGACGCGACCGAGAACGAGTTTCCGCAGCCGCAGGTCGTGGCCGCGTTGGGGTTGCGGATCACGAACTGGGCGCCACCGACGTCCTCCTTGTAGTCGATCTCGGCGCCCTGCAGGTACTGCACGCTCATCGGATCGACCAGCAGCACCACGCCGCACTTCTCCACGCGGGTGTCGCCTTCCTCGACGTTCTCGTCGAAGGTGAAGCCGTACTGGAACCCGGAGCAGCCGCCGCCGGTGACGAACACGCGCAACTTCAGGGACGGGTTGCTTTCCTCGTCCATCAGCTCGCGGACCTTGCGCGCGGCGGCGTCGCTGAACAGCAGCGGCGCCTCGGTCGAGATCGGGGTTTCGGTAATCATGCCGCGGATTTTACCGCGATTTGCCCCGCCCCTCGCTAAGCGGCTGCACGTCCTCGACGATGACCTCGTTGGAGGATTTCTGGTGGGTCAGGGCCGGCATCGGCTCGTCGCCCTCGTGCACCATCTGGCCGTTGATGACGGCGCCGCCGGTCATTTCGATGCCCTTGTAGTACACGTTGCCGGTGATGCGCGCGTGCGAGCCCAGGGAGATGTGCTCCAGCGCCTGCACGTCGCCGATCACCTGGCCGTTCAGGACCACGGTGGGCGCGCGCACGTCGCCCTCGACCACGCCAGTCTCGCTGACCGACAGGGTGGCGCTTTTCTCCGAGGCCGCGACCACCTTGCCGACGATCTTGCCGTCGACGTGCAGGCCGCCGGAAAAGCGCACGTCGCCCATGATCTCGGTCTGACGACCGATCAGGGTATCCACCTGACTTGCCCCCCCCTTCGCCGGGGCACTCCCCCAAAAACTCTTCGCCATATCAACCACCTTGTATTTTGGACCACTCGTACTCGTCTTCGACGCGCGGCAGGCCGCTACCCTCCGGCACCACCGCCACGCTCACGCGCGTCGGCCGGAACCCATCGGGCAACCGAAACTCGCCGGCGAACTCTTCGAAGTACTTGAACGAAAATAGCAGATTCTGGCCGTTACCGAGCGTGACGTCAGTCAGGCGCACGCTCTGCGGCAGGCCGGCCTGCAAGCCCTGCACCGCGACCTCGATGCGGCCGGCGATGCGCCGGTCGTGGCGCACCGACTGGATCAGCACCAGCTCGTAGCGGAACACGCCGGGCGTCGAGGTGCCGAACACCTTGAACTCGTAGACGCGCACGCCGGCGCGCGACGAGTCCGGCGACACGATGCCGCGGTAGAACGCGACCTGCTCCTGCAGGTCGGAAGCCTCCTCCTGCAAGTGCGTCAGCGAGCTGCGCACGGTCTCGCAGGCCTGCTTGTCGATCTCCTGCGAGCGTTGCAGGTAGACCACCTGCTCCTTGAGATCGGAGATCTCCTTGCGCGCCTCGCGCAGGCTGCGCGTCAGCTCGCGTCGCTCGGCCATCAGCTGGTCGCGCTCGATCTGGGCGCGCTCGAAGTCGCTCACCGTGGTCGCGCGCGTGTACGCGTACAGCGCCCAGGCGCCGAGAGCCAGCAGCGCGCTGCCGCCGGTAAGCAGGGTCCAGCGCATCCACGGCCGATAGGCCGTGATGACGACCCGCCGCTTCAAGGCCACAGCGCGGGGGCATCCAGGCCCGCGGCTTCCTCCAGTCCGAACGCCAGGTTGAAGCACTGCACCGCCTGCCCGGCGGCGCCCTTGACCAGGTTGTCGATCGCCGACAACACCACCACGGTATCGCCGCCGCCGGGGCGGAACACCGACAGGCGGCAATGGTTGGCGCCGCGCACCGAGCGCGTCTCCGGGTGCTCGCCGGGCGGCAGCACGTCCACGAACGGCTCGCCGGCGTAGCGCCGCGCGAACACGGCGTGCAGGTCGGCGTCCTTGGCCAACTTCGCGTAAAGCGTTGCGTGAATGCCGCGGTTCATCGGAACGAGGTGCGGCACGAAGGTCAGCCGAACCGGCCGGCCCGCGGCCACGGCCAGGCCCTGCTCGATCTCCGGCAGGTGCCGGTGGCCGGCCACGCCGTACGCCTTCATCGAATCGGCCGCCTCGCAGAACAGCGAGCCGAGCTTCAGCTCGCGGCCGGCGCCGCTGACGCCGGACTTGCAGTCCGCGATCAGGCTCGACGGGTCCACCAGTCCAGCCTCCAGCAGCGGCGCGAAGCCGAGCTGCACCGAGGTCGGGTAGCAGCCCGCGCAGGCGACCAGGCGCGCCTTGCGGACGCTCTCGCGGTTCAGCTCCGGCAGGCCGTACGCCGCCTCGGCCAGCAGCTCGGGCGCGGCGTGCTCGTGCCGGTACCACTTCCCGAACTGCGCCGCGTCGCGCAGGCGGAAGTCGGCCGAAAGGTCGAACACCTTGACGCCGCGGCGCAGCAGCTCCGGTGCCATCTGCATCGCCGTGCCGTGCGGCGTGGCGAAAAACACCGCGCGGCACGCGGCCAGCGATTCCACCGCCGGCACCGAGAACGTCAGATCGGTCTTGCCGCGCAATTGCGGGAAAAGGCTGTCGGCGCGCTTGCCGGCCTCCTGCCGCGAAGTCAGCACGCGCAGGTCCACCTGCGGATGCCGCACCAGCAGCCGCAGCAGTTCGGCGCCGGTGTAGCCGGTGCCGCCGACGATTCCAACGGAGATCATGAAGTCGGGAATCAGGGATCAGCGAATCGAGTCGTGCATTCTATATCGGCAAGCTGCCGTACACTGACGCCCGAACCCGGACTCCCGACGCCCACCGATGCTTTGGATCAAAGCCTTCCACATCATCTTCATGGTCACGTGGTTCGCAGGCCTGTTCTACCTGCCGCGCCTGTTCGTGTACCACTGCGCGGCGCACGACGCACCGAGCCACGCGCGCTTCTGCACCATGGAGCGCCGCCTGCTGCGGCTGATGACCGTCGGCGGCGCGCTGACCGTGGCCTTCGGCGTGTGGCTGTGGACGCGCTACTGGCTGAACGTGCCGGCCGGCTGGCTGCACGTGAAGCTGAGCCTGGCGGTGGGGCTGATCGCCTATCACGGCTGGCTGTGGAAGCTGCACCGCGACTTCGTCAACTACGACAACCGCCACTCGGCGCGCTTCTATCGCGTCATCAACGAGATCCCGACGCTGTTCCTGATCGCCATGGTGATCCTGGCGATCGTCAAACCGATGTAAGGACGCAAACGCTTCAGTCGTGCATCTGGCTTTGCAGGTAGTTCTGCAAGCCGACCTTCTGGATCAGTTCGAGTTGGGTCTCGATCCAGTCGATGTGCCCCTCCTCGCTGTCCTGGAGGTTCTCGAACAGCTCGCGCGAGACATAGTCCTGCACCTGCTCGCAGCAGGCGATCGCGTCCTTGTACATCGCGTGCGCCTCGCGCTCGCGCCGGAGGTCGCACTGGAGGATTTCCGGCAGGTTCTCGCCGATGTAGAGCTTGCCCAGGTCCTGGAAATTGGGCAGGCCCTCGAGGAACAGGATGCGCTCCGCCAGCTTGTCGGCGTGCTTCATCTCGTCGATCGATTCCTCGTATTCCTTCTTCGCGATGCGCGGCAAGCCCCAGTGCTTGAGCATCCGATAGTGCAGGAAGTACTGGTTGATCGACGTCAACTCGTTCTTGAGCGCAAGGTTGAGGTGCTCGATGACCTTGGGATCGCCGCGCATGCTTGTTCTCCGGGCCGTCCGTGAAGCGTGGAGTATAGACCCGGCCAGGTCGGAGGAAAATCCTAAGATTTTGTTTTTATTGGCGTCTTGTAAGTATTCTGCGTGCGATTCGCATCCGCCTCAGGCGCCCGCCGAAGCGTTGCGCAGGGTCGGCGGCATGATCGACCCACCGGCGGCGATCTGCGTGCCCGCGCAGGCCTCGCTGAGCACCGTGTGGGCGTAGGGCACACAGCGGCCGCAGCTCGTCCCAAGACCGGTCTGCCGGCACAGATCGCGCACGGAGCAAGCGCCCTCCGCCACCGCACGATGGATGCGGGATTCGGTTACGGCCTTGCAGACGCAGACATACATGGCACGTAAATAGTAAACGTAAATGCGAATGATTGTCAACACCTATAGTATCCGCTAATCTATCGCCCTACCCCGGAGAACCGGCCGCGATTCACCCCAACGCATAGGAGCAGAAGAAATGTCGCGCTTGAAGCGCCTGAAGTGGCTGTCCGTCGCCCTCGTCCCGAGCCTTCCCCTGACCGCGCTCGCGGCGCCGACGACGGAAGAGTTGCAGCGCCAGTTGCAGCAGCAGCAGGAACGGATCGACGTGCTGGCCGCACAGCTGGAAAAGACCGCCGACAAGGCGCCGAGCAAGACGCACGTCGGCGGCTATGGCGAGATGCACTACAACAACCTGAAGGACGAGACCGCCGGCGCGGAAAAGAAGGAGGTGGATTTCCACCGCTTCGTCGTCTACGTCGCCCACGATTTCACCGACAAGGTGCGCTTCTTCTCCGAGCTGGAGGTGGAGCACGCCTGGGCCGGCGACAACGACAAGAAGGACAAATTCGACAACAACGGCAAGAAGCCCGGTGAAGTCGAGCTGGAGCAGGCCTACATTGAGTTCGATCTGCCGAACAACGCCAAGGCCAAGGGCGGCCTGTTTCTGGTGCCGGTCGGCATCCTGAACGAAACCCATGAACCGCCGACGTTCTACGGCGTGGAGCGCAACCCGGTCGAGCACAACATCCTGCTCAGCACCTGGTGGGAAGGCGGCGCGGCCATCGGCGGCGCCATCGGCGACACCGGGCTGGGCTACGACTTCGCGGTGCACAGCGGCCTGAAGGTCGGCAGCGACTTCAAGGTCCGCGACGGCCGTCAGAAGGTTGCGGAAGCGTCCGCCGAGGATCTGGCCTATACCGTTCGGCTCAAGTACACGGGTCTCCCCGGCGTCGAACTGGCCAGCAGCTACCAGCGCCAGGAGGACGTAACGCAGACCATCGTGGGCGACGCCGCCAGCGCCCAGTTGATCGAAGCGCACGCCGTCGCGCAGGCCGGTCCCTTCTCGGCACGTGCCCTGTGGGCGCGCTGGGACATCGACGGCGCTGCCGCCAAGGCGGCGAAACGCGATGAGCAGGACGGCTTCTACGCCGAGGCCGCGTATCGCGTCGTCCCCGCCTTCGGCTTCTTCTCGCGCTACGCGGTGTGGGACAACGGCGGCTCGCCGGGCGCCGGCTTCACCGAGACCGAAATCCGCCAGGTCAACACCGGCTTCAACTACTGGCCGGTCGAGAACGTCGTGGTCAAGGCCGATGTGCAGACGCAGAGCGGCGGCGACGACGACGACGGCTTCAACCTGGGCATCGGCTACAGCTTCTGAGCCCCATGCGCCGCCTCCTCGCCATCGTCCTGCTGAGCCTCGCCGGGTCCGCGCACGCGGACCAGGTGTACCAGGCGCCGCAGGACTTCGTGGCCGAGGCGTTCGGCGGCGCGGTTCCGGAGCCACAGCCTCTTTGGATCGGCGGTGGCCTGCGCGAGCAGGCCACCGCGATCCTCGGCCACGACCCCGGCTACCCCCGCATGCGCTACTGGCGCGCCGGCGAGCGCACCGCCTGGGTGCTGGAGGAGATCGGCAAGGAGCGCCCGATCACGGTCGGATTCGTGGTCGAAGCCGACCGTCTGCAGCGCGTCAAGATACTGGTGTACCGCGAAAGCCGCGGCGGCGAAGTGCGGCTGCCGGCGTTCATGCGCCAGTTCGAGGGCGCGCGCCTGATCGACAATGCCGGCCTCGACCGCGAGATCCACAACATCTCCGGCGCCACCCTGTCGGTCAACGCACTGCGGCGGCTGGCCGCCGTCGCCCTGCTGTTCCATCGCCACGCCACCGCATGACCGGCGCCCGCCGCCACCGCCACGACAAGCGCCGCCCCGGCGGCATGCCGCGCTGGCAGGCGCGGCTGGCGTACGCGAGTCTCGCGCTGCTGCTCGGCTCGGGCGCGCTGTGGCTGGCGTTTCATTACGGCCTGCGCGTCCAAACCGAGTTCGGCCCGCAGCCGCATCCGCTCGAATACCAATGGCTGCGCCTGCACGGCGCGGCCGCGATGCTGAGCCTGATCGCGTTCGGCTCCCTGCTGCCCACGCACATCGCCACGGCCTGGAGCGCGCGCCGCAACGTCCGCTCCGGACTGTGCATGGTCGGCGCCTGCGCGCTGCTCATCGCCACCGGCTACCTGCTGTACTACTTCGCCGACGAAGGCTCGCGCCCATGGATCGGCGCATTGCACTGGGGCGCCGGACTCGCCGCCCCGCTGCTGACCGCCGTGCACCGCCGGGCCGGGCAGACCGGCCGGCGGCAGCGGCACGCGCACCCCGCACCCCCTTCGGCCGAGACGGCCGAGGCCCACACCCCGCAACTTTCGAGGACTTGACGATGCTCTCGATCTTCATGGTCACACTGCGCGAGGGCCTGGAGGCCCTGCTGGTCGTGGCGATCACCGCCACCTATCTGCGCCAGACCGGGCGCGTCGCGCTGCTGGCGCCGGTGCGCTGGGCGGTCGGCGCCGCGCTCGCCCTGAGCCTGGTGCTCGGATTCCTGCTGTTCCGCGTCGGCGGGATGTCGCCGCTGTGGGAGGGCTGGCTCGCGGTGGCGGCGATGGTCATGGTGGCCTGGTGCGTCGTGCACATGATGCGCCACGGCAAGCGCATGGCGGGCGAGATCAAGGCCAAGATCGACCAGGCGGCGGTGGACGCCAGGGCCGCCTGGATCGTGTTCGCGTTCATTCTGATCATGGTCGGCCGCGAGGGCGTGGAGACCGCGACCATGCTCGCCTCGCTGGCGATCAACGCGCGCGCCATCGACATGGTGGTCGCCGGCGTGCTGGGCTTCGCCGCCGCCGCGGCCATCGCCGGCGCCTGGCTGCGCTACGGCAACCGCGTGGACCTGGGCCTGTTCTTCCGCGTCACCGCCGTGTTCCTGATCCTGTTCAGCGCGCAGCTCGCGCTGTACGCCTTCCACGAATTCACCGAGGTCGGCGCCGTCCCCGGCCTCGACAACGCCTGGTGGCACATGGTGACGGAGGAATACGGCCCGGAAGGCGTCTTCGGCCGCTGGTTCAGCTACAGCCTGGCGCTGGTGCCGTTGGCGTTCCTCGCCGTCTCGGTCTGGCGCCACCGCGGCGGCGCGACGCCCGCTCAGGCCTGAGCGAAATCGCGCACGGCGTCGCGCGGGACCACGCCCAGCAGCGGCGCCAGCTCGTTCAGCGCCTGGCGGTAGACCGCGCGCTTGAACGCGACCACCTGGCGGATCGGCTGCCAGTAGCTCACCCAGCGGAAGCCGTCGAACTCCGGGCGCTCGCCGCAGTCGAAGCGCACCAACGCGTCGGCGGCCGTCAGGCGCAGCACGAACCAGCGCTGCTTCTGGCCGATGCACTGCGGCACGCGGCCGCGGCGCAGGTAGCGGCGCGGCAGGCGGTAGCGCAGCCAGTCGCGGGTCGCGCCCAGGCACTCGACGTGGCGCGATTCCAGGCCCAGCTCCTCGTGCAGCTCGCGGTACAGGGCCTGTTCCGGCGTCTCGCCCGGATTGATGCCGCCCTGCGGAAACTGCCAGGCGTCCTGGCCGACGCGCTTGGCCCACAGCACGCGGCCGTCGGCGTTGGCCAGAATGATTCCTACGTTCGGGCGAAAGCCCTCCACGTCCACCACGAGCGGTCTTCCGAATATCGGGATGCGGCCGATTGTTCCACAGGGCCTGCGGGCTGTCAGCCTGCGATAATGGCGACCTTATGCGCCTCGCCATCTTCGATCTCGACAACACCCTGCTCGCCGGCGACAGCGACTACCTGTGGGGCCAGTTCCTGGTCGAACAGGGCCTGGTCGACGGCGACACCTACGCGCGCGAGAACCAGCGCTTCTACGATCTGTACAAGGCCGGCACGCTCGACATCCACGAATTCGCCGCCTTCAGCCTGAACCCGCTGGTGATGCACGGCGAGGAAAAGCTCGCGGCGCTGCGGCCGAAGTTTCTCGCCGAAAAAATCGAGCCGATCGTGGCGCCGGGCACGCCGGCGCTGCTGGAGCGCCACCGCGTCCAGGGCGACCGCCTGCTCATCATGACCGCGACCAACCGCTTCATCACCGAGCCGATCGCCCAGCTCCTGGGCGTGGACGTGCTGATCGCCACCGACCCCGAGGTGGTGGACGGCCGCCACACCGGCCGCATCCTGGGCATCCCCAACTTCCGCGAGGGCAAGCGCCGGCGCCTGGAGCAATGGCTGGCGCAGCAGCGCGTCGCGGTGGCGCACACGACGTTCTACAGCGACTCGCTCAACGACCTGCCGCTGCTGCTGACGGCGGACCGGGCGGTCGCGGTGGACCCGGACCCGACGCTGGAGGCGGAAGCGCGCAGGCGCGGCTGGCCGGTCATCAGCCTGCGGCAGGCGCCGCCGGCAGCCGTTTGACGGCGCGCATGCGCCGGCTCGCCGCCGTCGGCCTCGCGCTATGCGCCGCCGCGTCGGCGGCGGACGAGCTGCCGCCGCGCTTCGTCGACGCCTACCCCAAGCTGCGCTTCCAGCAACCGACCTTCATCGTGCCGGCGCCGGACGACCCGTCGCGGCTGTTCGTGGTGTCGCAGGCCGGCCGCATCCATGCCTTCCGCGACGATCCGGCGACGGAACAGGCGGCCGTGTTCCTCGACATCGGCGCCAAGGTGCGGAACTACGGCGAGCAGGGCCTGCTGGGCCTCGCCTTCGATCCCGGCTACGCGCAAAACGGGTTCTTCTACGTGAACTACGTGACGAGCGCGAAGCCGCGGCGCACGATCGTTTCGCGCTTCCGGGCCACCGCCGCCGATGCCGCCGACCCGAACAGCGAGACGGTGCTGCTGGAGTTCGAGCAGCCGTACGCCAACCACAACGGCGGCATGCTCGCCTTCGGCCCGGACGGCAAGCTCTACGTCGCCGCCGGCGACGGCGGCAGCGCCAACGACCCGCACGACAACGCGCAGAGCCTGTCGACGGTGCTGGGCAAGATCCTGCGGCTCAACCCGGACGGCAGCGCGCCGCGCGACAACCCCTTCGTCGGCCGACCGGGCGCGCGCGGCGAAATCTGGGCCTACGGCCTGCGCAACCCCTGGCGCTTCTCCTTCGACCGCGAGACCGCCCAGTTGTGGGCCGCCGACGTCGGCCAGGACGCGCAGGAAGAGATCGACCTCATCGTCAAGGGCGGCAACTACGGCTGGCGCTATTACGAAGGGACGCGCTCCAACGTGAACCCGCGGCGCCGCCCGATCTCCGACTTCATCGCGCCGGTGCACGCCTACGGCCGCGACCGGGGCGGCAGCGTCACCGGCGGCTACGTCTACCGCGGCCGGCGCATCCCGGCGCTGCGCGGCGCGTACGTCTACGGCGATTTCACGAGCGGCCGCATCTGGGCGCTGCGCCACGACGGCCCCCGCGTCGTCGACAACCGCGAGATCGGCCGCATCCCCTACCCCAGCTCCTTCGGCGAAGCGGCCGACGGCGAATTGTTCGTCTGCTCGTACGAAGGCGCGATCTACCGGCTGGAACCCGCCGCCGAAAACCGACCATGAAAAACACTGCGATCCTGTTGATCGACTGCCCCGACCGCAAAGGCCTGGTCGCGGCCATCGCCGATTTCCTGTACAGCCACAACGCCAACATCCTGCACGCCGATCAGCACCAGGACGCCGAGCAGGGCCTGTTCTTCATGCGCGTGGAATGGGACCTGGCCGACTTCGACCTGGCGATCCCCGCGTTCCGCGACAAGTTCGCGCCGCTGGCCGCGCGCTTCAACATGCGCTGGCGCCTGGAGCTGTCCACCGAGCGCCCGCGCGTGGCGATTTTCGTCTCCAAGCAGGACCACTGCCTGGCCGATCTGCTGTACCGCCACCACAGCGGCGAGCTGGCCTGCGAAATCCCGCTGATCGTCGGCAATCACGCGGACGCGCGCCGCCTGGCCGAGTTCCACGGCATCCCGTTCCACGTCATTCCGGTGACGGCCGAGAACAAAGCCGAGGCCGAGCGCCGCCAGATGGAACTGCTGCAACAGCACCGCGTGGACCTGCTCGTGCTGGCGCGCTACATGCAGGTGCTGTCCGCCGAATTCGTGCGCCGCCACCCGTCGCGCATCATCAACGTGCACCACTCCTTCCTGCCCGCGTTCTCCGGCGCGCGCCCGTATCACCGCGCCTTCGAAAAGGGCGTGAAGCTGATCGGCGCCACCAGCCACTACGTGACGGAAGAACTCGACGAGGGCCCGATCATCGAGCAGGACGTGGTGCGCGTGTCGCACCGCGACCAGCTCGAAGACCTGATCCAGAAAGGCCGCGACCTGGAGAAGGCCGTGCTGTCGCGCGCGGTGCGCTGGCACATCGAGCACCGCATCCTGGTTTACGCCAAGAAGACGGTGATCTTCGACTGACCATCTCCCCTTTCCCCTTGCGGGAGAGGGGATGGGGGAAAGGGGTGATGGACCACCGCGGACTGATGCGCGCCAAGCAACTGCGCGCCGGCATGACCGATGCCGAGCAGCGACTCTGGCGGCATTTGCGCGCCCATCGGCTGCTTGGCGCCAAATGGCGTCGGCAGCAGCCGATCGGCCCCTACGTCGTCGACTTCATCCACTTCGGCGCACGGCTCATCGTCGAAGCCGATGGCAGCCAGCATATGGAAAGCCCAAGCGACGCGAGTCGCGACGCTTGGCTCAAGGCACAGGGGTTCCGGGTGCTGCGTTTTTGGAACGATGAAATCCTGAGAGATACGACGGCGGTGCTGGAGAAGGTCCTGCTGGCGCTGAATGCCCCCTCTCCCGGCCCTGCGGGCCACCCTCTCCCGCAAGGGGAGAGGGATCCATAGCCCCTCCCCCCTCGCGGGGGAGGAGTTGGGGGAGAGGGGGCAACACTACGGCCGATCAACCGTCAAGAGCGCGAAACACCGTCTCCTGCAACCGCCCGTTGGTCGCCAGCACGCTGGTCGTCTTGAGGTCGAGCGGCCGCCCCTGCAGGTCGGTGAAGGTCCCGCCCGCCTCGCGCACGATCACTGCCAAGGCGGCGATGTCGAGGATGTTCACGTCCGACTCGATCACGGCGTCGAGCTTGCCGTTGGCCAGCATGTGGTAGTGCAGAAAATCGCCGTAGCCGCGGATGCGGTGCAGGCGCGGGATGAGCTGGCCCAGCCTGGCCCAGCCGGAGGACTTCGCCAGCGTGGCGAGGTTGCCGGTCGAAAGCGTCGCCTTGTCCAGCGTCGCGATCTCGCTCACCTTCAGGCGCTGCTCGCCCAGCCAGGCGCCCTTGCCCTTCTCGGCATGAACCAGCTCGCCCACGCCATTGTTGAAGCAGGGCGCGTTCGACACGCCCAGCACCAGTTCGCCCTTGTGCATCAGCGCGATCTGCACCGAGAAGATCGGATAGCCGCGCACGAAAGCCTTGGTGCCGTCGATCGGGTCGACCAGCCAGAGGTACTCCGCATCCAGGTTTTCGCGGCCCAGCTCCTCGCCGTAGAAGCCGTGCTGCGGGAAGCGCGTCTTGAGGATGCGCTTGATCGCCGCCTCGGCCGCCTCGTCCACCTCCGTGACCGGGCTCGCGTCGGCCTTGTAGCGGACCTCGAAGTTACCGCGATAGGCCGTGCGGATGAGGTCGCCGGCGGCGTGGGCGGCGTCCAGCGCCGCTTTCAGGAATTCGCTCTGCATGGTGATCCGTCGGATTCGTCCGCGCGCATGATACCCGCGCGCTCCGCACTGCACTAAAATGCGCGCCACTCGGGTGCCCGGCCGCCTCTCGCGGACGGGTGAAACGGGAAGCCGGTGCGGACCTCGTCCAATCCCGGCACTGCCCCCGCAACGGTAAATGGTTTTCCAGGGGCGGCCAACGGCCACTGTGCGCGAGCACGGGAAGGCAGCCGCCGCCACGCCATGAGTCCGGAGACCGGCCCGATCGGACCGGCGCGCCTGCGCCGACAGCTTCACTCCACCAATCGCTCGCGGGGACGCGGGCCGGGAGAAAACCATGAACCGTCGTACGTTCGCGGCGCTTGCCGCCGTTCTTTGCCCCACCCTCGGCGCCGCCGAAGAGCCGGCCAGGCTCGATCCGCTGGTCGTCACCGCCACCGGCTACGAAATCCCCGCGCGCGACGCGCTGGCCTCGATCACCGTCATCACGCGCGACGAGATCGAGCGCGCGCTCGCCACCGACGTGGCGGAACTGCTGCGCTTCCACGCCGGCCTGGAACTCGGCCGCAACGGCGGCCCCGGCCAGACCACCTCGGTCTTCATCCGCGGCGGCGAGAGCAACCACACCCTGGTGCTGGTCGACGGCGTGCGCGTCAACCCGGCGAGCAGCGGCGGCGCGGCCCTGCAAAACATCGCGCCCGACATGGTCGAGCGCATCGAGATCGTCAAGGGCCCGCGCGCGACGCTGTACGGCTCCGACGCCATCGGCGGCGTGATCAACATCATCACGCGGGCGCCCGCCGGCACCGCCCTGCAGGCGCATCTGCGCGGCGGCGCGCACGATACGCGCGAAGGCGGTGCGTTCCTGTCGCAGGGCAACGGAACCGGCGGCGTCGCCCTGCACGCACAGCGCCAGATCACCGGCGGCATCCCGCCGCTGGCGGGCGGCGGCGAGGACCGCGGCTACCGGCAGACCAGCGTCAACGTGCAGGGCCAGACCCGCGTGGGCGGCCTGTCGCTGGACGCGCACGCCTGGGGTGCGCAGGGCACGACGCAGTACGTCGGCTTTGCCCCGGCCGATCAGGACTTCCGCAACCAGGTCGTCTCCGCCGGCGCCGGCTACGCCTGGGCGCCGGGACAGGAAACGCGCCTGATCCTGAGCTACATGACCGACGACGTGCGCCAGAACCAGTCGGACGACTTCGTGCGCACCGAGCGCCCGGCGGCCGCCCTGCACAACCTGCTGCAACTGGGCGACGCGCACCGTCTGTCGTACGGCGTGGAGGCGGCGCGCGAGCAGGTGGACGCCTCGTCCTTCGGCAGCCGCATCGCCGAGGACCGCGACATCCTCGGCGCCTTCGTGCAGGACGACATCCGCATCGGCGCGCACCATGCGCTGCTCGCGCTGAGCCGGGTGGACCACGACGCCTCCGGCCAGCAGACCAACTGGAACGCCGAGTACGGCTACGACCTGAGCGCCGCCACGCGCCTGATCGCCGCGGCCGGCACCGGCTTTCGCGCGCCGGACGCCACCGACCGCTACGGCTTCGGCGGCAATCCCGACCTGAAGCCGGAACGCGCGCGCAACTACGAGCTGGGGCTGCGTCACGCGCTGGGCGAGGGACAGACGCTGGACGCGCGCGCGTTCCATTCCATCGTGCGCGACCTCATCAGCGTCGAGTGCGTCGACGGTTGCGCCAACGACGACCCGAACGACTTCACCACGTACTTCGACAACGTCTACCGCGCGCTCAACGTCGACCGCTACCGCAACCGCGGCGTCGAGCTGAGCTACACCCTGCGCGCCGGCGCGTGGACCGCCCAGGCCAGCGCGCTGCGCCAGGACCCGCGCTCGGAAAACCGCGCCGATCCCTGCTCCGGCGAGGCGCGGCTGTGCCGGCGCGCCAAGACCGGCGCGACCGCAAGCGTGGCGCGCCGCTTCGGGCCGGCCTATGCCGGCATCGACGTTCTGGGCAGCGGCGACCGCCTGGACTTCGCCGGCACGCGCCTGCCCGGCTATGCGCTGGTGAACCTGAGCGGCGGCGTGGAGTTCGCGCGCCAGTGGCGCCTGGCGGCGCGCGTGGAAAACATTCTGGACACCGACTACCAGACCGCCGCCGGCTACAACCAGCCCGGCACCTCCGCCTACCTGACGCTCGGCTGGCAGATGTAGCGGCTGCTAGACTTTCGACCGCCCGCGCGGGCCCGGCCTTCAGGCGCCGGGCCCGCGCGCGATGCCGCCGGGAGTCGAAACAATGAAAACCCTTAGTAGCGCCTGCTGGGCCGCCGGCCTGCTGCCCCTGGTGTTGTGCGCCCAGGAGCCGGAGGCCGAGCAACTGGAGCCGATGGTCGTCACCGCCACCCGCACCGAGGTGCCGCTGTCCGGCGCCACCGCCGCGGTGATCGTCATCACGCGCGCCGACCTCGAGCGCATGCAGGCGCTGGACCTGGCCGAGGTCCTGCGCTTCCACGCGGGACTGGAGATTTCGCGCCGCGGCGGCCTGGGCCAGCCGGCCGAACTGCACCTGCGCGGCGGCGACCACGACCAGACCCTGTTCCTGCTCGATGGCCTGGCGGTCAACCCGGACGCGGCGCTCACCAACCTGTCGCCCGACATGGTGGAGCGCGTCGAGGTGGTCAAGGGTCCGCGCTCGACGCTGTACGGCTCGGACGCGATGGCCGGCGTGGTCAACGTCATCACGCGCAAGGCGGAAGACGCCGGCACGCGACTGCGGCTGCGCGGCGGCTCGGCCGACACGCAGGACGCCGCCGGCTCGTACGGCTGGAGCGACGGCAGCTCCGCCATGAGCATGCACGCGCAACACCTGCGCTCCGACGGCATCCCGCCGCAGGCGGGCCAGACCGAGGACCGCGGCCATCGCGGCTCCACGCTGCACCTGACCGGGCGCACGACATACGAGGAGGTCGAGCTGTCCGCGCGGATCTGGAACGCGCAGGGCGACACCGATACCTCCGACGAGTTCGAGACGCCGCTGAGCCAGCGGCGCCGCAACCGGACCGTCGCCCTGGAGGGCGGCTGGCTGGTCAACGACGACTGGGAAAGCAAGCTGACCCTCAGCCGCATGGAGGACAAGGCCACCCGCGACGACAGCGAGGACTTCGTGCGGCAGGTGCGGCCGCAGCTCGACTGGATGAACAGCGTACTGGTCGGCGAGGACCAGCGCCTGTCGTTCGCGCTGATGCTGGCCAACGAGAAGTTCGACGCCCTGCAGGACGGCGCGACCAGCCGCGGCGACAGCGACATCCGCTCGTTCGCGGTGCAGGACGAGCTTCTGCTCGGCCGCCACCAGGTGGTCGCGGCGCTGAGCCTGCACCAGCACGAGGACTTCGGCGACGAGCGCACCTGGAACCTCGAGTACGGCTTCCAGCTGCGCGACGACCTGCGCCTGCTCGCCGCCACCGGCACCGCGTACCGCGCGCCGGACGCGCTGGACCTGTTCGGCTTTTCCGGCAACCTCAATCTCACCGACGAGGAAGCGCGCAACTACGAGCTGGGCCTCGACTACCGCATCGGTCCCGCGCAGAGCGTGGATGCGCGCGTGTTCCGCAGCGACGTGGACGGCCTAATCACGACCATCTGCCTGCCCTGCATCGAGGACGCCGAGGACGAGGAAGACTTCATGACGGTGAACGTGGAGCGGGCACGCACCACCGGACTGGAGCTGGGCTACCGGCTGCGCATCGCCGACTGGCGCCTGCGCGCCGGCGGCCTGCTGCAAGACCCCAAGGACCTGGACACCGGCAGGCCCCTGCCGCGGCGCGCCAAGGCGTCCGCGACCGCCTCCCTGACCCGCCAGTTCGGCCGCCACTACGCGGGGCTGGACCTGCTCGCCGTGGGCAAGCGCGAGGATTCCGGGCGCACGCTCGACCCGTACGCCCTGCTCAACCTCACGGGCGGCATCCGCTGGGGCGAGCACCTGTCGTTCGACGGCCGGGTGGAGAACCTGCTCGACCAGGACTACCAGACCGCGGCCGGCTACAACCAGCCGCCGCGCTCCTTCTTCGCTTCGGTGGGATACCGGTTCTAACGCTCATGGGCCATCGTCTTTCCAAGATCGTCACCCGCACCGGCGACACCGGCACGACCGGACTGGCCAGCGGCGAGCGCGTCGCCAAGACCGACGTGCGCATCCAGGCCATGGGCGACGTCGACGAGCTGAACTCGCAGATCGGGGTGCTGCTGTCGCTCAAGCCGCCGCGCGCCATCGCCGGTCCGCTCACGCGCATCCAGCACGAGCTGTTCAACCTCGGCGGCGAGCTGGCGCTGCCCGGCGCCGCGCTCGTCACCGACGCGGACGTCGCCGCCCTGGAGGCGGACGTCGCCGCCTTCAACGCGCGGCTGCCGCCGCTCAAGGAGTTCGTTCTGCCCGGCGGGCCGCCGGCCGCGGCCGCCGCGCACCTGGCGCGCGCCATCTGCCGGCGCGCCGAGCGCGCGCTGTGGGCGGTCGATCGACGGACTGGCGCAAACGCGGCGGCGCTGCGCTACCTCAACCGCCTGTCCGACCTGCTGTTCGTGCTCGCCCGTACGCTGGCACGCAGGCGCGGCCGGAAGGAGATCATTTGGGCGCGGGGCTAAGGCTCCGCGCCCGGCCGAGCAATTCGCACAGCTGCCCGATCCCGTCCAGCATGCGCGGCGTCGCCCGCGCCAGCAGGTCGGCGTCGAGCGCGTGGAGCTGGCCGTCGCGCACCGCGCTGACCCGGTCCCAGCGCGCCCAGCTCGCGCGGATCGCCGCCACGTCGTCCTGGCGGCCGAACACGATCACCTCCGGGTCGGCTTTTAGCACGGCCTCGCGGCCGACCGGCGCGGCGATCTGCGGCAGCGCGGCGAACACGTTGACGCCGCCGCACAGCTCGATCGCCTGGCTGATCGGGCTGTCGCGGTTCACGCTGTAGATCGGCTCGACTTCCAGCTGGTACAGCACGCGCAGCTTGCGCGCCGCCGCGTAGCGCCGGCGCAGGCGTGCCAGGCCCTCGCGGTAGCGCGCCGCCTCGGCGTGCGCCGGCCCGCTGCTGCCGGCCAGCTCGCCGACCCGCTCCAGGGCGTCGGCGACCTCCTCCAGGCGGCGGATGCGGACCCACCGCACCGGCAGCTTGAGCGCCTCCAGCCGCTCCACCGTCGCGCGCGCGGTGCCGCCGTCCCAGGCCAGGATCAGGTCGGGGTTCAGCTCCAGCACGCGCTCGGCGTTGACGTTGTAGGCGTCGCCGACCAGCGGCCGGCCGGCGGCCGGCGGCGGGTAGTCGGTGTGGGCGACCACGCCGGCGAGCTTGTCGCAGGCGCCGGCGGCACACACCAGCTCGGCCAGATGCGGGGCGAGCGTGACGATGCGCTCGGCGGCCGCCGCGCTGCCGCCCCCCGCCAGCGCGGCGAGGGTCGCGACCAGCGCGCGGATCAAGCCAGCCCGCCGGCGGTGAAGAACGCGAACGCGGCGAGCAGGATCAGCAGCGCGCGCGTCTGCAGGGCGCCGACCTCGCGCAGGCAGTCGTCGAGCGAGGCCGGTGCGGCGGGGCCGGCGTGCGGCTCGTCCACCGCCAGCGAGCCACTGGACACCTCGGCCAGCACCGCCCAGGTGTGGCTGCGCCAGTGCTCCGGCCCGGCCTCGCGCAAACGGCGCCATTCCTGCAGGGCGTTGTCCATGCTGCCGGCCAGTCCGTACAGCGCGGCGGTGCAGCGCGCCGGCGCCCAGGCCAGCACCGTGTGCAGGCCGGAGGCGGCGCGCTCGGCCTCGGAATCGTCCGGCTCCAGGGCGTGCAGCAGCCGCGGCAGGCGGCTGGTGATGCGGTACGCGACCGCGCCGGCGGCGCCGAAGGCGAAAAACCACAGCAGCACGCCGAACAGGCGCTCGTGCGACTGTACGAACAGCGCTCCGATCAGGTCGCCGCGCGAGGACTCCGGCTCGGCGCTGCGCATCAGCACTCGCGACAGGCGGCGCACGGTCTGCGCGTCGCCGGCGGCGCGGGCCTGCAACAGGCGCGCGATGTCGTCCGACAGGTCGCGCGGCCCCAGGCACAGGAACAGGACCAGGGTGGAGAAGCCCAGGTGCGCGAACGGGTTTTCCAGCATGTACTGGACCCAGGCGGCGGCCGCGACCGGCGGCGCGACCACGATCAGCGGGGCGCCCCAGGAGCGCCACAGCTCGCGCAACGGCAGCAGCCGCCGCAGCGCCAGCACGTAGCGCCGGAACAGCATCGGCTCGCCGATGCCGGGCAGATGGCCCAGGGCGCGCTCGCAGGCAAGCGCGAGCAGGATCCCGATCAGGGTCATCGCGGGTACTCCAGTCCGTAGATGAAACGGGTCCAGTCGAAATGCGGGCCGGGGTCGGTCTTGCGCCCCGGCGCGATGTCGCTGTGGCCGACGATGCGCGCCGGCCGGATCGCCGGGTAGGCCGCCATCAGCGCGCCGGCGACCTGGGCCAGGCGCGTGTACTGGACGGCGGCGAACGGCTGCTCGTCGCAGCCTTCCAGCTCGATGCCGATGGAAAAATCGTTGCAGCGTCGGCGCCCGTCGAAGCAGGACTCGCCGGCGTGCCAGGCGCGCATGTGGAACGGCACGTATTGCGCGACGCGCCCGCCGCGGTCGATCAGGAGGTGCGCGGAAACCTTCAGGCCCTTGATGGTCTCGAAGTAGGGGTGCGCGGCCGGGTCCAGGCGGTTGGTGAACAGGCGCTCCACCCAGGGGCCGCCGAACTGGTTCGGCGGCAGCGAGATGGCGTGGACCACCAGCAGGCTGATGTCGTCCGCATCCGGGCGCGCGTCGCAGTTCGGAGACTCGACGAATGGCACGCCCCGCAGGCGGTGCGCGGCGCGGTCCACCGCGTAGCGCGGCAGGTCCATCTCCGGCGGCGGGCCGCGCCGGCCGGCTATCCGGTCGCCGATCGCTGCCTCTAAACTGTCCGCATTCCCCCGGGACTTCATCATGCGAAAGACTATAACCGCAATCGCGGTGCTGCTTCCTCTTGTCGCCTGCACCGGTTTGAAAATCGAGGGCGCGAATGTTTCCTTCGAGCCGTACGAGGAAGCGCCCGCCGCCGCGCTGCCGCCAGTGGAAATCCCGTACGAGAAGCACGTGCTGGACAACGGCCTCACGCTGATCGTCCACGAGGACCACAAGGCGCCGATCGTCGCGGTCAACGTCTGGTACCACGTCGGCTCCAAGGACGAGAAGCCCGGCAAGACCGGCTTCGCGCACCTGTTCGAGCACCTGATGTTCAACGGCTCGGAAAACCACGACGACGAGTTCTTCCGCCCGCTGGAACAGGCCGGCGCCACGAAGATGAACGGCACGACCTGGCTGGACCGCACGAACTACTTCCAGAACGTGCCGACCTCCGCGCTGGACCTGACGCTGTGGCTGGAATCCGACCGCATGGGCCACCTGCTCGGCGCGATTGACCGGAACAAGCTCGACGAGCAGCGCGGCGTGGTGCAGAACGAGAAGCGCCAGGGCGAGAACGAGCCGTACGGCAAGGTGGACGAGGTCATCGCCGCGGCCACCTATCCCGCCGGCCATCCGTACTCCTGGACCACGATCGGCTCGATGGAGGACCTCAACGCCGCCTCGCTGGCCGACGTCAAGGAGTGGTTCACGACGCATTACGGCGCCGCCAACGCGGTGCTCGTGATCGCGGGCGACGTGGACCCGGCCGCCGTGAAGCAGAAGGTCGAGCATTACTTCGGCGACATCGGCAGCGGGCCGGAGCTGCGGCGCCAGAAATCCTGGATCGCGCCGATGAGCGGCACCAAGCGCGCGACAATGCAGGACCGCGTGCCGCAGCCGCGGCTGTTCAAGGTCTGGAATATCCCCGGCAACACCGAGCGCGACTACACGCTGCTCGAAGTCGCGTCCAGCGTGCTCGCCATGGGCAAGAACAGCCGCCTGTACAAGCGCCTTGTGTACCAGGACCAGATCGCCACCGGCGTGTCCGTGGGCCTCGGCCCGTTCGAACTGGGCGCGCAGTTCACGATAGACGTGATGGCCAAGCCGGACGCCGACCTGCGCCGCATCGAGCAGGCGGTGGACGAGGAAGTCGCGCGGCTGCTGCGCGACGGCCCGACCGAGGCCGAGCTGAACCGGATCAAGACCGTCAGTTACGCCGGCTGGGTGCGCCGCCTGGAGCGCGTGGACGGCTTCGGCGGCAAGTCCGACGTGCTGGCGATGAGCCAGGTCTATGGCGGCTCGCCCGAGTTCTACAAGAACTGGGTTGCCTGGGAGCGCGGCGCGACCGCCAACGACGTGCGCGACGCCGCGCGGCGCTGGCTCGGCGATGGCGTGTTCGTGCTGGACGTGACGCCGCTGCCGGCGTACCAGGCCGCCGCCCAGGGTGCGGCGCGCGACAAGCTGCCGGCCACGAGCGCCCCGCCGGAGCTGAAGCTGCCGCCGCTGCAGCGCGACAGCTTGTCCAACGGCCTCAAGCTGGTGCTGGCCGAGCGCCACGAGGCGCCGCTCGTGAACTTCAACCTGATCGTGGACGCCGGCGTCGCCGCCGACCAGCTCGCGACGCCGGGCACCGCGACGATGATGCTGAACATGCTCGACGAGGGCACGGCGACGCGCGATGCGCTCGCGATCTCCGCGCGCGCCGAAGAGCTGGGCGCAATCGTCGGCAACGGCTCGATCCAGGACAGCTCGTACATCAACCTCACCGCGATCAAGGCCAAGCTCGATCCCTCGCTGGAGCTGTACGCCGACATCGTCCGCAACCCATCCTTCCCGGACAAGGAGCTGGCGCGGCTCAAGCCGCTGCGCCTGGCGGCGATCCGCCAGGAAAAAGCGCAGCCGGCCAACCTCGCCTTCCGCAATATCCGCCGCCTGATCTTCGGCGAGGGCCACGCCTACTCCAATCCCAGCTCCGGCAACGGCACCGAGGAGGCGGTCAAGGCGCTGACGACCGCGGACCTGCGCCGCTTCTACCGGCGCTTCGTGCGCCCGGACAACGCCACGCTGCTGATCGTCGGCGACACCACGCTGGCGGAGATCAAGCCGCTGCTGGAAAAGCACCTCGGCGGCTGGCGCGCGCCGGACGAGGCGCTGCCGCGCAAGAACGTCGCGCCGGTCGCGCTGCCGGCCAAGCCGCGCGTGTTCCTGATCGACCGCCCGAACAGCGAGCAGTCCTTCATCGTCGCCGCGCACGTCGCCCCGCCCAAGTCGGACCCGGACGACATCGCGATGCTGGCCGCGAACACGCCGCTGGGCGACCTGTTCACCTCGCGCATCAACATGAACCTGCGCGAGGACAAGCACTGGAGCTACGGCGCCGGCAGCGGCATGCCGGACGCGCGCGGGCAGCGCCCGTTCGTGGTCAACGCCGCGGTGCAGACCGACAAGACCGCCGAGTCCATGCGCGAGTTGCGGCGCGAGCTGGCCGAGGTGCTGGGCCAGCGCCCGCTGAGCGCGGACGAGCTGCGGCAGGCGCAGAAGAACATGGTGCTGTCGCTGCCGGGCGAAAACGAGACGAGCCAGCAGGTCGCCGGCTCCTTCCTCAAGATCCTGACCTTCGGCCTGCCGGACAGCTACTACAACGACTTCGTGCGCAAGGTCTACGCGCTCACGCCGGCCGAGGCGAACGCCGCCGCGCGCAAGCTGCTGCACCCGGAGGCGCTGACCTGGCTGGTGGTGGGAGACCTGGCGAAGATCGAGGCGCCGGTGCGCAAGCTCGGCTTCGGCGAGGTGACGGTGCTGGACGCCGACGGCAGGGTGTTGCGCTGAAACCCGAGATTGCCGCGTGTGGAAACGATTGCAGTAGGGGCTTCAGCGTCGAACCGGTCGCGGCTGAAGCCGCTCCCGCAACTGCTGCTACTCCAGCGCGCCGAGGCGGCGCGTGAACGTGAACTTGAGCGGCTCGACCACGAGCCGGTTCGCCGGCTCGGACACGTTCAGCGTGATGAGGTCCACCGGCAGGGAGACCAGGAACAGGCCGATGCCTGCGACCGAGCCGACCAGGCCGATCGGCCGCACGACCAGCAGGTCGAAGGCCATGGCCTCGCCGGAGGGGGAGTCCCGCATGTCGTCGGCCGCAGGCTGCTGGGCGCCGGCCGCGGTCGCCGCCAGCATCATCAGCGCCGCCATCGCGCCGCGCAGCCCGCCCATGAACTTGCTCATGACCCGCTCCGGACCCACTTGATGAAAGTGGAGCGTAGGGGCAGGTCCTCACACTGTCAACGAACAGTCTCTTCCAATGTGAAATGAGTCTGAAGGCGGGGTCGCGTTTCCAGCGTGAAATGAGTCTGTAGCGGATCGGGGCCTGTTCATGATGGGCGGATGCACGCCATCATGATTGACGAATCGCTCAAGACGATCGACCAGC
>JACPFV010000051.1 GCA_016182805.1 Gammaproteobacteria bacterium | reverse complement strand
TCGAGGCCAGCGTGACTTCGGAGGAATTCCGCCTGCGGCGGGAACTGGCCAAGCTGAAATCTTGACGCGCCGCGCCGCGTCCAGTCCAATGCCGGCACTCTGACGGAGGGCGAGAGTCGATGGCACTGGCACCACTGACCGGCCGCACGGCCGTCATCACCGGCGCGTCCAGCGGGCTGGGCGTGGACTTCGCGCGCGAGCTGGCCGCGCTCGGCTGCCGTCTGGTCCTGGTCGCGCGGCGCGAGGACAGGCTCAAGGCGCTGCAGGCGGAGCTGAAGGAGAAACATCAGGCGGACTCGGTGGTGGTCGCGCTCGACCTCACCGACGCCGCCGCGCCGCAGGCGCTGTTCGACCTGCTCAAGCAGCAGCGACTGCAGGTGGACGTGCTGGTCAACAACGCCGGCTTCGGCCTGTTCGGCAACGAGCTGGACATCCCCTGGGACAAGACGCGACAGATGCTGATGCTGGACATCGTCGCGCTGACCCACCTGACCAAGCTGTTCGCGCGCGACATGGTCAAGCGCGGCAGCGGCTACATCCTGCAGGTCGCGTCCATCGGCGCCTACCAGCCCTCGCCGACGTATGCCGCGTACTCGGCGGCCAAGGCCTATGTCCTGTCCTTCGGCCAGGCCCTCAACTACGAGCTGCGCGGCACCGGCGTGTCCTGCACCGTGGTGTCGCCGGGCGTCACCGCCACCGAGTTCCTGCAAGTCTCCGGGCAGAAGACGACCTGGTTCCAGCGCATAACGATGATGGACAGCGCCGCCGTAGCGCGCATCGGCATCCGCGCCATGCTCAAGCGGCGCTACAGCGTCGTCACCGGCTGGATCAATCGGCTGCTGACGCTGACCACGCGCCTGTCGCCGGCCGCGGCGAACGCGGCGATCACCTACCGGCTGATGAAGAACGCCTGACTTCAAGTTCGCGTGGCAGCACCAGCGACAAACGGAGCGATGATCTAATGTGCGACTCGGATCGCCTTCAATCAATCGCAGATAGAGACGGCAAGTTGAAGCTCGGACCCAGTCGGCTGAGGGCATTTCCCACTGCACCCTCGACACCTCAGAGGAAATGAAGCGAGATATGACCGCAGTTTTTGTTTCGCGTGTACGACTGAAAAACTTCAAGAGCATTGCAGCCTGCGATGTGGCTTTGGGTTCTCTTTCCTTTCTGGTGGGACCCAATGGCTCGGGGAAAAGCAACTTTCTCGACGCCTTGCATCTCGTGCGCGATGCGCTCAGGTCTTCCCTGGACCACGCACTGCGAGAGCGCGGCGGCATTGCGGAAGTCCGCCGCCGCTCTGGAGGACATCCGACTCATTTTGGTATTCGCCTCGACATAAGTTGCGCACAAGACGCTGGTCATTACAGCTTCATGGTCGGCACGCGTGCTGGCGGCAGCATCGAAGTTCAGCGCGAGCAATGCATTCTGAGGAACTCCGAGGGAAAAATTACGGGGTTCGACGTCGAAGCGGGCGAAGTGCGCAGGTGCAGCGAGCAAGGCGCACCGAGCGCGAGTTCCGATCGTCTGTATCTCGTTAATGCGTCGGGCCTGCCCGCTTTCAGACCTTTGTTCGACGCTTTGTCGCGAATGAGTTTCCACAACCTGAATCCGCGCCTAATCCGCGATCTTCAGTCGCCGCAAGACGGAGCTGTACTAAGTTCTTCAGGCGACAATCTCGCCAGCGTCATAGGAACGCTTGAAAAAGCTTATCCAGCCGCCCTTGGACAGATCGAGGAGTATCTGAACAAGGTCGTGCCCTCCGTACACGCCGTCGAGCATGCGGTGGTAGGCCCCAAGGAAACACTGCTGTTCCGGCAGGACGTTGGCCTGAAGCAACCCTGGCGGTTCTATGCTCAAAACATGTCGGACGGCACGCTTCGTGCGCTTGGAATTGTGACGGCGCTCCTGTACGCATCTGCGACCCGCCTGGTGCCGCTGGTTGGAATCGAGGAACCGGAAACTGCGCTCCATCCAGGTGCAACCAAGTTTGTCCGTGAGGCACTACGCCAAGCCAGTGAAACTACCCAGGTTATCGTGACGAGTCACAGCCCCGACCTCCTGGATGACCCGGATGTCTCTGCCGATCAGATTTACGTCGTAACAGCGGTTGATAACGCAACGGTGATCGCACCCGTAGATACGGCTTCGCGCGAGGCTTTGAAGCAACAGCTTTACTCGGCCGGCGAACTTCTCCGGCTTGGGCAGTTGGAAGGCGACCCATCGCTGTTCGAATCGCTGCGTGAAACTTCCCGGCAGTCCGATCTTTTCCAACCATGGTAAGCAGGATCGCACCGATCGTTGAGGGCGACGGAGAATTAGAAGCCGTACCCGTCCTGTTGAGACGGCTCGTCGGCGAGATGTCGCCTCTGCAACATGTTGCGATTGCACCGCCAATTCGCGTAAAGCGGGATAGGTTCCTTAAGTTTGAAGAGGATTTCCGCAAGAAAATCTGGCTTGGAGCCCAGAAAGCCGGTGCCGACGGTGCATTGATCGTATTGCTCGACGCCGACGACGACTGCGCTGCCCAATGCGGGCCAGCGGTGCTTGATCGAATGCGCAGGACGCTCCCCCCGGCTGCCGCCGTGAAACTCGCATGTGTCTTTGCCGTACGCGAATTCGAGGGGTGGTTTCTCGCCGCGGCTACTTCGCTGCGCGGTATCCGCGGACTGCCGCCGGACTTGGAAGGCCCAGAAGACCCTGAGTCGATTCGCGGCGCAAAAGAATGGCTCGCCGCTCGCATGGGCCGCTATCGCGAAACGCTCGATCAACCCGCGCTTGCCGCCACGTTCGACATGCACGAAGCACGGCGACGTAGCAGGTCTTTTGACAAGTTTCATCGTGACTGCGCGCGTTTGCTGACCGACGAAATCGCTTGATTAGCGCGCCCGCGCCAGCCGCACCACGGCCAGCGCCGCGAACATGACCGTCGGCGCGGCGGCGGAGACCGCCGGCGTCCAGCGGAACAGCTGGCCGGTGTTGGCGCTGACTTCGTTGAGCACGTAGAACACCAGGCCGACGATGATGCCGACCAGCAGACGCTGGCCGGCGCCGGCGGCGCGCGCCGAGGTCAGCACGAACGGCACCGCGAACAGCATCATGGTGACGACCGTGAACGGCGCCACCAGCTTGCGCCACAGCGCCAGCTCGTAGTCGGCGGCGTCCAGGTTGTTGCCGCGCAGGTAGGCGACGAGCTGCGCCAGGCCGTGGATCGACAGGGCGTTGGCCTCAAGCACGAACAGGCGCAGCACCGCCGGCGACAGCGAGCCTTCCCAGCGCAGCGTCGAGTGCTCGGCGACCTTGGCCGAATCGATCCCGAACTCGGTACGCCGCACGCCGTAGAGCTGCCAGGCGCCGTCCGCGTAGCGGGCGTCCTCCACCGTCATCGCCGCCTGCAGGCTGAGGTCGCGGCCCAGCGTGTAGATTTCCACCGCCGCGATGCGGTCCTCGGCGATCAGCTTCTTGATGTGGAACACGTGCGCCCCGTCGCGCAGCCAGATCGGCTCGCCGACGCCCCTGCCCTCCACCCCGTAGCGCGCCTCCGTGCGCAGGCTCTCGGCGGTCTGCTGGCCGTACGGCGCCAGCCAGTCGCCCAGCAGCAGCGTGAACGCGCCCAGCACCGCGCCCGCCGCCGCGGTGGCCGCACCGATGCGCAGCAGCGAGACGCCGGCGGCGCGCATCGCGGTCAGCTCGCTCTGCCCGGCCAGCACGCCCAGGCCGAGCAAGGTGCCGAGCATGGCGATGATCGGCAGCAGCAGGTACAGGCCGCTGGGCGACAGCCACAGCACGTACTGGAACAGCTCCCAGTAGCCGTACGCGCCGCGGCCGGTGGTATCCATCTCCGCAACGAAGGTCAGGAAGGCGTGGATCGCCATCAGCGCCAGCGCCACCACCGCGGTGAGCCCAAAGATGTGGGCCATGATGTAGCGTTCGATGCGCTTCACGGCCCCACCCGGCGCAAGGCCAGCAGTTGCGGGCGCCAGCCCAGGCGCCGCGCGATCAGCAGGGCCGCCAGGCCCGCCACCGCCGCGTGCACCCACCACAGGCCGACGCGGGCCGGCACCACCCCCTTCGCCAGCCAGGTCTGCCCGACGCCCAGCAGGTTCGAATAGATCAGGTAGGCGACGATGCCCAGGACCAGCTTGCCGTAGCGGCCTTCGCGCGGCGAGGTGTGCGCCAGCGGCACCGCCAGCAGCGCCAGCAGGAACACCGACATCGGCGCGGCGATGCGCCATTGCAGCTCGGCCTGGTCGCGGCGGTCGGCCGAACCGATCAGTTGCGAGGTCTCCACGATCTTGCGCCGCGACGACACCGCCAGCATTTCCGGCGGCGTGACGCGCAGCGCCAGCGTGCCGAAGCGCATCACGTCGAACTCCGCCTGGCCCGGGTTCCCCAGGTAGCGGTAGCCGTCGCGCAGCGTGATGACCCGCTCGCCGGTCGCCGGGTCCACCGTCTGGGCGCCGCTGGCCGCCGTTACGATGCTGGTGCCGCCGCGCTCGGCGATCTGCGCGAAGATCGTGCGCACCGGCCCCTGCGGCTCGACCGCGGCGGCGTAGAAGTAGGCGCGCCCGCCGGCCGCCTCCTTGAAGCGGCCGGACTCGAACGGCGTGTACTGCACCAGGCGCCGGGCGTCCTTGACCAGATAGTCGACCTGGCGGCCGGCCCACGGCCCGGCGTCGAAGGACAGCCAGGCGGTCAGCGCGGCGAGCAGCGTCGCCAGCACCAGGAACGGCCGGTACATCGCGCCGATGCCGACCCCGCAGCCGGTCATGGCGGCGATCTCGTGGTCCTTGTACAGGCGTCCCAGCGACAGCAGGATCGCCAGCAGCAGCGAGATCGGGATCAGAACCACCAGGTACTGGAGGCTGGACAGCCCCACCACCTTGAGCAGGAACTCGCGCGGCAGGTCGCCGGCGGCGGCATCGGCCAGGAAGCGGGCGAAGCGCGTCGACAGCATCACGCCCAGGAGCACGAAGGTGACGCCGGCCCAGGCGGCGGCGGCCTCGCGCAGCAGGTAACGGTCGAGCACCGTCCGCGTCATCGCGTCGTCCCGCCCCGGCGCGCGCAAATGGGCTTTTTGCCGGCGGCAACGCCGGCGTTTGGCGAAAACCCCGCCCCGATCAAATCTGCTCGCGCTTTTCTCACCGGAATTGAAGCGTTTATTGAAGCGTTTTTGCGGGACCGCGTAAGATGTGCGGCCAATTTTCCGGCGCCCGCACCGCGTCCGTCCATTCCGCGGGCGGCTCGCGCCGATAAAGAATCCTATACATCAGAGGCCAACATGGAGTACTTCGTCAAGAGCGGCAATCCCGAAAAGCAGCGCGTCGGCTGCGTGGTGGTCGGCGTGTTCGACCGCCGCAAGCTGACGGAAGCCGCGGAAACGCTCGACCGCATCACCGAAGGCGCCTTGGGCACGGTGCTGCGCCGCGGCGACATGGACGGCAAGGCCGGCCAGACCCTGGTGCTGCACAGCCTGCCGGCGATCTTCGCCGACCGCGTGATGCTGGTCGGCCTGGGCAAGGAGCGCGAGTTCGACGAAAACGCCTTCCGCAAGACCAACGCCGCCGCCGCCGCCGCGCTGCGCAAGACCGGCGCGATCGACGCCATCTCCTACCTGACCCACCAGGAGGTCAAGGGCCGCGACTTCTACTGGAACGTCCAGCAGGCCCTGCTCGCGACCGAGGGCGAGTACTACCGCTTCGACGACATGCGCGGCGCCAAGGCCAGGGAGGACCTGCCGCAGTACAAGCTGGAGCGGATCACCTTCGACGTGCCTCGCCGCAGCGACCTGCCGGCCGGCGAGCAGGGCCTCAAGGAAGCGCTGGCGATGAACCAGGGCGCCACGCTGGCCAAGAACCTGGGCAACCTGCCCGGCAACATCTGCACGCCGTCGTACCTGGCGGAGCAGGCGAAGAAGATCGCCGGCCCGCATCCAATCAAGGTGCGCGTGATCGACCGCGACGAAATGGAAAAGCTCGGCATGGGCGCGCTGCTGTCGGTGGCACGCGGCAGCCGCCAGCCCCCCAAGCTGATCCTGCTCGAGTACATGCAGGGTACGCGCGACGCCAAGCCGATCGCGCTGGTCGGCAAGGGCCTGACCTTCGACGCCGGCGGCATCTCGCTCAAGCCGGCCGACAAGATGGACGAGATGAAGTTCGACATGTGCGGCGGCGCCAGCGTCCTGGGCACGTTCAAGGCCGTGGCCGAGCTGAAGCTGCCGATCAACCTGGTCGGCGCCATCCCGGCCAGCGAGAACCTGCCCGACGGCCAGGCCAACAAGCCCGGCGACATCGTCACCAGCATGGCCGGCATCACCATCGAAGTGCTCAACACCGACGCCGAAGGCCGCCTGATCCTGGCCGACGCCCTCACCTACGTCGAGAAGACCTACGACCCCGCCCTGGTCATCGACGTCGCCACGCTTACCGGCGCCTGCGTGATCGCGCTCGGCGGCTTCCCCTCCGGCCTGTTCAGCAACCACGCGCCGCTGGCGCGCGCGCTGCTGGAGGCCGGCGAGCAAGTCGGCGACCGCGCCTGGCAGATGCCGCTGTGGGAGGATTACCAGTCCATGCTCAAGAGCGAGTTCGCCGACGTGGCCAACGTCACCGGCAGCCGCGAAGGCGGCGCCATCACCGCCGCCTGCTTCCTGCACCGATTCACGCGCAAGATGAAATGGGCGCACCTGGACGTCGCCGGCACCGCCTGGAAAGGCAAGCGCGCCACCGGCCGCCCGGTGCTGCTGCTGACGCAGTTCCTGCTCAACTACCTGGCCAAGAAGCACGAGGAATGAATTGGCAGCCGCGGGACGGAACACCGCCTTCCCCCGTCCCCTGTCCTCCGTCCCCCGACCTATGACCCGCGTCGACTTCTACGTACAGCCCGAAGACTCCGCCGATGGGCCGCTCATGACCGCCTGCCGGCTGTGCGAGAAGGCGGTCGGCAGCGGCAAGCGGGTCTACGTTTTCATGACCGATCCCGCCCTGGCCGACGACTTCGACCGGCTGCTGTGGACCTTCAAGCAAGGCAGCTTCATCGCGCACGAGCGCCTGGCCGGGCCGCCGCAGCCGCCGCTGCCGGCGGTGCTGCTGGGCGATGCGCAGCCGCCCGCCGGGTATGCCGACGTCCTGATCAACCTCGCGCCCGAGGCGCCGGCCTTCGCCGGCCGTTTCGAGCGCGTGCTGGAAATCGTTTACGGCGACGCCGCGACGCGCGCCAAGTCGCGCGAGCGGTTCAAGCATTACCGCGACGCCGGCTTTGCCCTGGAAACACACAAACTTTGAACGCAATGGAAAAGGCATTCGACCCCCGCGCCGTCGAGGCGCGCTGGCAAGGCGTCTGGGAAGGCAAGGGCTGGTTCAAGCCCAAGGGCTCGGGTCCGGGCTACGCGATCATGATCCCGCCGCCGAACGTCACCGGCACGCTGCACATGGGCCATGCCTTCCAGCACACGCTGATGGACGCGCTGACGCGCTACCACCGCATGCTGGGCGACGACGCGCTGTGGCTGCCCGGCACCGACCACGCCGGCATCGCCACGCAGATGGTGGTGGAGCGCCAGCTCGCGGCGAAGGGCGAGTCGCGCCTGGGCCTGGGCCGCGAGGAGTTCCTCAAGCGCGTGTGGGCCTGGAAGGAGGAGTCCGGCGGCACCATCACGCGCCAAATCCGCCGCATGGGCAACTCGGTGGACTGGTCGCGCGAGAAGTTCACGATGGACCCGGCCTATTCGCGCGCGGTGCAGGAGCACTTCGTGCGGCTGTACGAAGAGGGCCTGATCTACCGCGGCAAGCGCCTGGTCAACTGGGACCCGGTGCTGCTCACCGCGATCTCCGACCTCGAAGTGCAGAGCCAGGAAGAGGCCGGCAAGCTGTGGCATCTGCGCTACCCGCTCGCCGACGGCTCCGGCCACCTGGTCCTTGCCACCACCCGCCCGGAAACCCTGCTGGGCGACACCGCGGTTGCGGTGCATCCGGAGGACGAGCGCTACGCCAGGCTGATCGGCCGGCGCGTACGCCTGCCGCTGACCGGCCGCGAAATCCCGGTCATCGCCGATACCTACGTGGACAAGGAATTCGGCACCGGCGTGGTCAAGATCACCCCGGCGCACGACTTCAACGACTACGCCGTCGGCCAGCGCCACGGTTTGCCGACGATCAACATCTTCACGCCGGACGCCAGAATCAACGACAACGGTCCCGCCGCCTACCGCGGCCTGGATCGTTTCGCGGCGCGCGAGAAGGTCGTCGCCGACCTGGAGGCGCAGGGCCTGCTGGAGAAGGTGCAGGAGCACAAGCTGATGGTGCCGCGCGGCGACCGCACGCACGCCGTTATCGAACCGTACCTGACCGACCAGTGGTTCCTCGATCTGACGCGCGACACGCTGCCGGACGGCCGCCCGGGCGGCAAGAAGCGCATCGCCGATCCGGCGATCCAGGCGGTGGAAAGCGGGCGCATCAAGTTCGTGCCGGAAAGCTGGTCCACCACCTACTTCCAGTGGCTGCGCAACATCCAGGACTGGTGCATCTCGCGCCAGCTCTGGTGGGGCCATCGCATCCCGGCCTGGTACGACTCCGCCGGCAACGTCTACGTCGCGCGCAGCGAGGCCGAGGCGCGCGCCAAATACAAGCTCGATGCCTCGGTGGAACTCACGCAGGACGGCGACACCTTCGACACCTGGTTCTCCTCCGACCTGTGGCCGCTGGCGACGCTGGGCTGGCCGGATAACACGGAGGACCTCAAGCGCTACTACCCGACCAGCGTGCTGGTCACCGGCTTCGACATCATCTTCTTCTGGGTCGCGCGCATGGTGATGATGGGCCAGTTCTTCACCGGCCAAGTCCCGTTCCGCGAAGTGTTCATCACCGGCCTGATCCGCGACGCCGAGGGCCAGAAGATGAGCAAGTCCAAGGGCAACATCCTGGACCCGCTCGACCTCGTGGACGGCATCGCGCTGGAGGACCTGGTCGCCAAGCGCACCGCCGGCCTGATGCAGCCGCAGATGGCCAGGAAGATCGAACAGGCCACGCGCAAGCAGTTCCCGCAGGGCATCCAGGCCCTGGGCGTAGACGCGCAGCGCTTCACCTTCGCCGCGCTGTGCTCGCCCGGCCGCGACATCCGCTTCGACGCCTCGCGCGCCGAGGGCTACCGCAACTTCTGCAACAAGCTGTGGAACGCCGCGCGCTTCGTGCTGATGAACTGCGAAGAGAAGGACTGCGGCCTCGATGCCGGCGATCCGGTCGCGCTCTCCGCCGCAGACAAGTGGATCGTCTCGCGCTTGCAGAAAGTCGAACAAGACGCGGCCGAGCATTTCGCCGCGTACCGCTTCGACCTGCTGGCGCAGTCGCTGTACCAGTTCGTCTGGAACGAGTACTGCGACTGGTACCTGGAACTGGCCAAGCCGGCGCTGCAAAGCGCCGACCCCGCCGCCCAGCGCGGCACGCGGCGCACGCTGGTGCGCGTGCTGGAGGCGACGCTGCGCCTGCTGCACCCGCTGATGCCGTTCGTCACCGAGGACATCTGGCAGCGGGTCGCTCCGCTCGCCGGCAAATCACTGTCCGAACCGCCCTGCGAAGCCGGGCGGCGAGACTCCACCATCATGCTGCAACCCTACCCGGTGGCGGAGCCTTCGAAGATCGACGAGGCTGCCGAGGACGACATCGCCTGGGTGCAGGAATTCGTGCTGGGCGTGCGCCGGATCCGCGGCGAGATGGACCTGCCCCCCGGCAAACCCCTGCCGGTGCTGCTGCAAAACGCCACCAAGACCGACGCCGCGCGCATGCAGCGCCTGCGGACCTTCGTCGAATTCCTGGCGCGGATCGAGGAGCCTTATTTCCTCGAACCCGAGGAGAAGGCGCCGCAGTCGGCGGTGGCGCTGCTGGGCGAGATGAAGATTCTCGTTCCGATCGCCGGCCTGATCGACAAGGACGCCGAGCTGACGCGCCTGGCCAGGCAGATCGGCAAGCTGGAACAGGAACTGGCGCGCGGCGAGCAGCAGCTCGCCAACCCCAACTTCGGCAAGGCGCCGGCGCACATCCAGGACGGCGCGCGCGCCCAGGTCGCCGCCAAGCGCAAGGAATTGGACGCCCTCAAGGCGCAGGAGCAGCGCATCCGCGCGCTGTAAGGGTTCCAAGATCGGGAGCGGCCGACGCCGCTCCCGACACGGCGATTACTCGCGGGCGCGCACCACGCGCAGTCCCGGCCGGCGCGGCAGCTCCGCCAGCTCGCCCTGCGCGGCGCGCTTTTCCAGGCGCTCGACGCAGCGGTCCAGCGCCTGGCCGATGGCGGTTTGCAGGCGGATCGTCTCGATGCGCGGCCAGGCGGCGCGCTCGCCTTCCAGGATGAAACGCTTGACCGTGTCCAGGGTCGGGTTGGCCGTGACGTTCACGTACCGCCACAGGCTCACTTCCGGGAAGATGGTGATGTTGCCGCGGTAGTCCTGATCCAGGATCGACGACGCGGTGTCCAGGTGGTGCTTCACGCGGCCCAGCGGCAGGTTCTGGCGCGCCAGGTTGAGCACGTGCTTGGACTGCACGCGCACGGTCGAATAGACGAACTCGCGCGCCGCGTGCACCAGCCCGGACTGGCCCGGCGCCTTGTGCGTCATGAACGGCAGCACGTGCGGGTTGGTCTGGCTGACGATGAAGTGATTGACGTTGTGCAGCCGGCGCAGGCGCAGCATCGGCAGGTCGGACTTGAGCGAGCCGTCGGTCCAGCGCAGCAGCGGCATGTACGGCACGCGCTCGCCGTTTTCGTCGCGGGTCATCAGCATCACCGGCGGGAACAGCAGCGGCACCGCCGAGGAGGCGAGCACCGCCTCGCGCACGAACAGATACGGGAACGTCAGGTAGTTCAGCAGGCGCGGCGGCTGGTTCACGCCGGCCGGCGACACCGTGATGTTGATGATCTTGCCGGACAGCTTGAACGCTTCCTCGAAGGTGAGGTCGCGCACGTTGCGGCCGATCGCCTTGCGCACCTGGTTCTGGTCCATGATCGCGCGGCGCTGGACCATCTCGCGCAGCTTGAGCGGCTTCCAGAAGTGGTAGTAGGCGTTCTCGGTGTCGAGCAGCGACTCCATCTCCTCCGGCGCGCGCGTGCCGACGGTGGCGGCGACCACCGAACCGGCGCTGGAACCGGACAGCACGTTCGGCAGCACGTCGGCTCGGAACAGCGCCTTGAGCACGCCGACGTGGAACAGGCCGAGCGTCGCGCCGCCCGACAGCATCAGCGCGGAGCGGCCGTACGACAGGGCGGTGGCATGGAAGAAGCGCAGCTTCTCGGCGGTCCCGAACTCCGGCAGGTCGGTATCGCACAGGAAATTGAGCGCGGCGACGACCTCGTCGACATAGTCGCGCACCAGGTGCTTGGCGCCGACGCGCGCGTAGGAATACAGCGCCGGGTTGCCGATATTGCCGAGGTTCCAGTGCAGGCCCTGGCGCAGGTGGTAGACCAGCTTGCCGATCTCGTTTTCCGCCCGGTACTGGCGGATCTGGCGCAGGCGCGAGCGGATCAGGCGCCAGTCGTAGTCGTCGGAGGTCTCGTCCTCCTTCCACTCGTCCAGGCCCTCGCGACGATCAAGCTCTTCCGCGGCATCCCGCCAGGTCGCGTAGTCCAATGCCTGATCCATGGCGAGCTGGCAATCACGGGCGATTCGATCCACAACTGAACCTCGCGTCATGTTTAACCTATCCTGACCAAGCTATCGTCGCGCCGCAACAAGAAAATTGACTCATCATGCCATTAGACTGTCGCGTGCGCGTCACCTCTCAACCGTTTCCCCAAGCAAAAGAATGACAACCCAGCTTCATCAGGCGCTTACGGCGCTGGAGCAGATCATTTTGGGCAAGCCGCGGCAGCTGCGCCTGGCCCTGGCCTGCCTGCTGGCGCGCGGCCACCTGCTGATCGAGGACGTGCCGGGGGTCGGCAAGACCACCCTGGCGCTTGCGCTGGCGCGGGTGCTGGGCCTGCGCTTCCAGCGCGTCCAGTTCACCAGCGACCTGCTGCCGGCCGACATCCTGGGCGTCTCGATCTACGAAGCCGCCACCGGCGGGTTCCGCTTCCACCCCGGCCCGATCTTCGCCCAGCTGGTACTGGCGGACGAGGTCAACCGCGCCAGCCCGAAGACGCAGTCCGCGCTGCTGGAGGCGATGGAGGAACGGCAGGTCACGGCCGAAGGCGAGACGCGCCGGCTGCCGGAGCCGTTCTTCGTCGTCGCCACCCAGAACCCGGCCTACCAGATCGGCACCTTCCCGCTGCCGGAGTCGCAGCTCGACCGCTTTCTCATGCGCATCGCACTGGGCTATCCGCCGCCGGAGGCGGAAAAATCCCTGCTGGCCGAGCGCGAGCGGCGCGACCTGCTCAACGAGGTGACGCCGAGCCTGACGCCGGAGCAGCTGGTGCAGTTGCAGGCCCGGGTCAAGGACGTCAAGACCACGCCCGCCCTGCTCGAATACGTGCTCGCCCTGGTGCGCCACACCCGCGACCATAACGGCTTGCGCATGGGCCTGTCGCCGCGCGCGGGCCTGGCGGTGCGCCGCGCCGCGCAGGCCTGGGCGCTGCTGCACGGCCGCGGCGGCGTGATCCCGGAGGATGTGCAGGCGGTGTTCCCGGCCGTGGTCAACCACCGCCTGCTGGCGGCCTCCGAGCGCGAGGCCGGCGCGCCGACCGCAGAGGAGATCCTGGACGTGGTCGCCATCCCGTGATGCGGGCCGGAACCCCGACGCCCTGAACGGCCATGCGCTGGTGGATGCTGGCGAAGATCCTGCTGCACCCGATCCGTTTCCTCCAGGAGCGCATTGACGCCTGGGTCATGGCACGCGTGAAGCGCCAGCCGGGGCCGATCGCGGTGCCGCGCCACCGCGTCTACATCGTGCCGACCCGCTTCGGCTACGCCTTCGCCTTCATGGTGTTCGTCATGCTGCTGGGGGCGATGAACTACTCCAACAGCATGGCCTTCGCGCTGGTGTTCCTGCTCACCGGCCTGGGCCTGGTGTGCATGCACCATACCCACGCCAACCTGGTCAATGTGCAGTTGCGCGCCCTGCGCGTGCGGCCGGTGTTCGCCGGCGAAACCGCCCACTTCGAGCTGCTGGTGGAAAACCCCAGCCGGCGCCCGCGCTACAGCCTGGGCGTGAGCTGGCCGCGCGAGCCGCACGCCCATTCGCACGCCGACGTCGCGCCGCGCGACCAGGGCGTGGTGACGCTGTCGCGCCCCGCGCCGGCGCGCGGCTGGCTGCCGGCGCGGGTGTTCAGCGTGTTCACCGAGTTCCCGCTCGGCATGTTCCACGCCTGGACCTGGATCGAGCTGGACATGGCCTGCCTGGTCTATCCGAAGCCGGCCCCGCCCGGCCCGCCGCCACCGGCGGCGCGCGGGCACGGCAGCGCGCTCGCTGGCGCACACGCGGGCCAGGACGAGTTCGCCGGCCTGCGCAACTACCAGCGCGGCGACACGCCGCGCTCGATCCACTGGAAGAGCCTGCCCAAGCTGCGCCAGCCCATGGTCAAGCAGTTCACCGAGACGCTGGAGCAGGAGCTGTGGCTGGACTGGGACGCGCTGCCGCAGATCGACGCCGAGGCGCGCCTGTCGCAGCTCACGCGCTGGGTGCTCGACGCCGAGGCCGGCCAGCGGCCGTACGGGCTGCGCCTGCCCGGCCTGCGCATCGCGCCCGGCCGCGGCGAGCCGCACCAGGAATCCTGCCTGAAGGCGCTCGCGCTGTTCGACCCCGCATGACCGCCAGACCGACCGCCGCCGACTACCTGACGCAAGCCTCGCTGCTGCGCCTGCTGGCGGTGCTGGCCCTGGTCGTGGCGCCGCACCTGCCGCGCTTGCCGCCGTGGGCCGCCCTGCTGGTGGTCGTGGTCCTGCTGTGGCGCGCGGCCGCAGCGGTGCGCCTGTGGCCGCTGCCGCCGCAGGCGCTCAAGCTGGCGGTGGCGACGGTCGCCTTCGCCGGCATCTACGCCCACTTCGGCCGCGGCAGCGGCCAGACCGCCGGCACCGCGCTGCTGACCGTGATGATCGCCCTCAAACTCACGGAGATGCGCGCGCGGCGCGACGTCATGGTCGTGATCTCGCTGTGCTACTTCCTGCTGCTGACGCATTTCCTCTTTTCGCAGGAAATCTGGACCGTCGCCTACCTGCTGGTCTGCGCGGTCGCGATCACCGCGCTGCTGATCGAGTCCAACCACCCCGGCGCCGCCTTGGCGCCGGGCATCACGCTGCGCCAGGGCGCGCGCATGGTGGCGCAGGCGCTGCCCCTGATGGCGGTGCTGTTCGTGCTGTTCCCGCGCCTGCCCGGACCGCTGTGGGGCCTGCCGTCCGACGCCGGCGCGGCGCGCTCCGGCCTGTCCGACAGCATGTCGCCGGGCGACATCGCGCAGTTGATCCAGTCCGACGCGGTGGCGTTCCGCGTGCGCTTCGACGACGCCCCGCCGCCGATGGCCCAGCGCTATTGGCGCGGCCCGGTGTTCTGGAACTTCGACGGCCGGCGCTGGGGCTTCAGCGCGCAGGCGCTCGCGGGCGGGGCCCACCTGGGGCCGGTGGCGGCCGAATTCGCGGGCGCGCCGACGCGCTACGAGCTGACCCTGGAGCCGCACCGGCAGCGCTGGCTGTTCGCGCTGGACCTGGCCGACCCACAGGCGCTGCCGGCGGGCGCCACGCTGACCTACGACCACCAGCTTTTCGCCGCGCGCAACGTGACCGACCGCCTGCTCTACCGAGCCGCCTCGTACACGCAGTACCGCCTGCAACCGGAGCTGCCGGAGCGCCCGCGGCGCATCGCGCTGACCCTGCCCGCGCAGGGCAGCCCGCGCGCGCGCGCGCTGGCGCGAAGCTGGCGCGAGGACGGGCTGGCCGACGCCGACGTCGTCGGCCGTGCGCTGCGCATGTTCCGCGAGCAGTCGTTCTACTACACCTTGAAGCCGCCGGCGCTCGGCCGCGAGGCGGTGGACGAGTTCCTGTTCGACACGCGGCGCGGCTTCTGCGAGCACTACGCCAGCAGCTTCACCGTGCTGATGCGCGCCGCCGGCATCCCCGCGCGCGTCGTGACCGGCTACCAGGGCGGCGAGCGGAACGAGCTGGGCGGCTACTACGTGGTGCGCCAGTCCGACGCGCACGCCTGGAGCGAGGTCTGGCTCGACGGCCGCGGCTGGGTGCGGGTGGACCCGACCGCGGCGGTCGCGCCCACGCGCATCGAGGCCGGCCTCGGCGCGGCGCTGTCGGCCGCCGAAGGGCTGCCCGGCTTCCTGCAAGCGCGCGGCAGCGGCTCCTGGCGCTACGCGCTGGAAGCGCGCTGGGACCTGGTCAACGCGCGCTGGAACGAATGGGTGCTGGCCTACGGCCCGGCCTTGCAGCAGGAGTTCCTGTCGCGCTTCGGCCTGGCCGACTGGCAGCGCATGATCGCCGCGCTCACCGGCGCGATCATGCTGATCCTGGCCGCGCTCGGTGCCGCCATGCTGCGGCAGTCGCGGCCGGTGCGCACGCACGACCGCGCCCTGCGCCTGTGGCGCCGGGCCGCGC
The DNA here is from genome assembly GCA_016182805.1 of Gammaproteobacteria bacterium. Classification (GTDB taxonomy): domain Bacteria; phylum Pseudomonadota; class Gammaproteobacteria; order Nevskiales; family Nevskiaceae; genus JACPFV01. The sequence continues at coordinate 8,316 of JACPFV010000051.1, read as the reverse complement.
GCCGCCTCGCGCGCCAGGGCTGGGTGCAGCGCGCGTCGGAAGGCCCGCAGGACTTTGCCGAGCGCGTGGCGCGCGCGCGCCCGGAACTGGGGCCGGCGGTGCGGCGCCTGGCGCAGGCGTACCTGCGCGCGCGCTACCTGGAAGGCTCCGATCCGGCCAACGAGGCGCGCCTGGCCGAGGCGGCACGAGGTCGGGGTAGAGGGGCTGGTCGAGCGTGGTCTTGAGGTACTCGGCGCAGGCGCTCCCGCCGGTCCCCTGCTTGGTGCCGATGGTGCGCTGGACCATCTTCACGTGGCGGTAGCGCCACTCCATCAGCCCCTCGTCCAGGTCCACCAGGCGCTCGCAGACCTGGGCCGGGAAGCCGCCGTCGCGGTACACCGCCACCAGCACCTCCTGCACCGCCGCGTTCGGTGCCAGCGGCTGCGCGTGGTCGCGGTCCAGCGCGTCCGCGGGGACCGCGTAGCCGTTCGCGCGCAGGTAGCGCAGAAAGGCGTCGAACACGCCCGGCTCCTTCAGCGCCTGCTCCAGCCGCGCCCTTGCCTCGGAGCCGGCCGGATGGTGGGCGAGCATCGCCGGGCGCTTGTAGCCGAGCAGGAACTCCAGCTCGCGGAACTGCGCCGACTGAAAGCCGCTGGACGCCTCCAGCCGGGCGCGGAAGGAGTTGAACGACATCGGCGTCATCGTCTCCAGGATGTCGACCTGCGCCACCAGCGTCTTGAGGATGGTCAGCACGCGCTTGAGCGTCGCCAGCACGCGCGGCGGCCGGTTGGCGGCGAGTGCCTCCTGCAAGTGCCGCAGCTCGTGCAGGATCTGCTTGAACCACAGCTCGTAGACTTGGTGGATGACGATGAACAGCATCTCGTCGTGCTCCGGTCCTTCCGAGCGCGGCTGCTGCAACCGCAGCAGTTCGTCGAGCTTGAGGTAGCTCGTGTAAGTCAGGGCTTTTTCGGTCATTTTGCGATGCTAGTAAAAGAGACTCTCCCCCGCCACCGCGGCGGCGACGGTCGCTAAACTTGGCGCACTACAATTCGAACGAACGGTGCGAGATGGAGGAGAACCGCCTGCCGCCCCGGGTTCCGGCCTGGGGCAATGCGCTGCTGGCCTGGATCGGACGGACCGTGCTGCACCTATACGGCTGGAGCATGGACGTGCGCCTGCCCAACGAGCCGAAGTTCGTGGTGATCGCGGCGCCGCACACGTCCAACTGGGATTTCGTGTTCGGCCTGGCCGCAATCCTGGCCCTGCGCGTGCGCATCAACTTTTGGGGCAAGCACACCCTGTTCAACCGGCCGTTCGGCGGGCTGATGCGCTGGCTCGGCGGCATTCCGGTGGAGCGCTCGTCGCCGCACGGCGTGGTCGGGCAGGCGGTGGCCGAATTCCGGCGGCAGAAGCAACTGATCCTGGCGCTGGCCCCGGAGGGCACGCGCAAGCGCGTGGACAAGTGGAGGAGCGGCTTCTACCAGGTCGCCGTGGGCGCCCGCGTGCCGATCGTGCTGGCCTATATCGACTACCGGCGCAAGCGGGTCGGCACCGGCCCGGTGCTGATGCCCAGCGGCGACTACGCCGCGGACCTGCAGAAGATCGTCGCGTTCTACCGCGGCATCGGCCCACGCCACCCGGAGCAGTTCGCGCTGCCGGCGTAGCCGCTGCGCGCGGCGGCCGTGCGCCGCGTCCTGGCCGACTCGCTACGCTCGCCGATTACGACGTTCCCGACGCATTCGTCAACGCTTGGTGGGCTTGAGACCGAAGATCGCGCCCAGGCCCTGCTCCAGCAGGTCGGCGCTGCGCGTCACCACCTTGGCGCCGCCCTGGACCAGGTCGGCCGCCTCGGGCAGCTTGAGCACGTCGCGAAAGCCGGCCGAGACCTGCTCGCGGAACGCCGGCAGCAGCTCCTCGCCTGCGGCCAGCACGCCGCTCTTGACCCGCTTTTCGAACTCGTCCTGCAATTCCAGCAGCCGCGCGTCCAGGCGCGGCTCGAGCCAGCGCCGCCAGGCCAGCCAGGCCAGCCCCAGCGTCAGCCCGCTCGACGCAAGCGCGGTGCACAGCATCAGCAGCACGATGGACATGAGGCTCCCCCCGGACCGTGTCGCCGGGATTGTAGCCATCCGGCGTCGCTCCGGGCGGCGCCGGCTCGTCCCAATTGAGCAGGGCAGGCAGCCCGTTTTGTGCGAACCTGCGGTTGCCGGCCGATTCGCCGGCCGAACAAGAAGGCAATGGAGGGGGGACCCATGCCGGTGAAATACCTGAGTCCAGTGGATGCCGCGTTCCTGCGCATGGAGTCGCTGCGCACGCCGATGCACGTCGGCTGCATGATGACGTTCCGCCTGCCGGACGACGCTCCGCCCGACTTCCTGCGGCGGCTGCTCGCCCTCATGCGCACCCAGCCGTTCATGCCGCCGCCGTTCGGCTACCGCCTGGCGCGCGGCTGGCGCAAGCGCCTGGCGCCGGCCTGGGAAGAGGCCGAGATGGACATCGACTACCACATCCGCCATTCGGCCCTGCCCTATCCCGGCGGCGAGCGCGAGCTGGGCGTCCTGGTGTCGCGGCTGCATTCCAATCCGATGGATTTCTCGCGGCCGCTGTGGGAATGCCACCTGATCGAGGGGCTGGAAGGGCGCCGCTTCGCGATGTACTTCAAGGCGCACCACTGCGCGATCGACGGCATGGGTGCGATGCGCCTGATCAAGCAGTGGCTGTCGACCGACCCCAAGGCGCGCGGCGGCCTGGCCATGCCGGCCGCCCCCGCGTCGGCCGAGCGCGTCGCGCGCTCGCGGCTGGAACAGTTGCGCGCGACCCTGGAATGGGGCAAGGACAACGCTGCGGCGGTGCCGGAGCTGGCGCGCAAGCTGTTGCAAATGAGCCGCGGCGAAGGCAGCACGGTGCGCGCCTCGATGCGGACGCCGCGCAGCCTGTTCAACGTCGCCACCTCGCAGCAGCGGCGCCTGGGCACGCAGATGCTGCCGCTGGCGCGGCTCAAGGCGGTGGCCGAGGCCAGCGGCGCCAAGGTCAACGACGCCGCGCTGGCGGTGGTGGCCGGCGCGGTGCGGCGCTACCTGCTGGAGCACGACGCCCTGCCGGAGCGCTCGCTGACCGCCTCGGTCCCGGTCGGGCTGCCGCGCACCGACGGCAAGGGCGGCAACGCGGTGGCCGGCTTCGTGTGCCCGCTCGCCACCGACGAGGCCGACCCCGCGCGCCGCGTGCAGCGCATCATGGCCGTGACCAACCGCGCCAAGGACGAGCTTCAGGGGATGTCGCCGTCGGCACTGGAGCAGTTCACGCTGATCGGCCTGACCCCCCTGATCCTCGGCCAGACGACCGGCGTGCTGGCCAAGCTGCCGCCGTTCTTCAACTTCGTCGTGTCCAACGTGGTCGCGTCCAAGACCCCGCTGTACCTGGAAGGCGCGGAGCTGGAAGCGATGTACCCGATGTCGATCCTGTTCGACGGCTACGCCGTCAACGTGACGCTGATCGGCTACGTCGACCACGTCACGGTCGGCTTCACCGGCTGCCGCGACGCCATCCCGCACCTGCAGCGCCTGGCGGTGTACACCGGCGACGCGCTGGCCGAGCTGGAGGCGGCGACCGCGGCGCCGCGACGGTCGCGCAAGGCGGCGGGCCGCTCCCGCGCCGGCTGAGTAACCGTATGGCGCGCCTCGTCCCGGCGCAGGCCCATATAGGGGCCGAAGCGGGGACTGAGAGCGCCGGGCGCAGTGGCGGCGCCGACCGCCTTCCCACACAATGCGGCGCATAAACGCGCGGCGCCCACGCCGCCATAAACCCGTTCAAAGGCGAGCCTGGAGGACTGCTTGCGGATCACCACCGAGGACATACTTCGCGTCGTCATCCCGATCGTCTACGCGCGCCGCCGGCTCACCTTCGGCATCCTGCTGACGCTCACCGCGCTGCTGCTCGCCTGCGGCCTGCAACTGAAGCCGGACGCCGGCTTCGAGAAGCAGATCCCGCTGCGGCACGAGTACATGCAGGTGTTCAAGCGCTACGAGAAGGCCTTCGGCGGCGCCAACCTGGTGTCCATCGCGCTGTTGAACCGCAACGGCGACATCTATGAAGAGCGCTTCCTCGACACGCTGAAGAAAGCCACCGACGAGGTGTTCTTCCTGCCCGGCGTGGACCGCTCGCGCGTGTCGTCGCTGTTCACCCCCGGCGTGCGCTACATCGAGATCGTCGAGGGCGGCCTGGAGATCGGCGACGTGGTGCCCCGCAACTACGCGCCGACGCCGGAGATGTTCCAGCTGATCCGCGAGAACGTCGGCAAGGCCGGCGCGATCGGCCGCCTGGTGTCGGCGGACCAGCGCGGCGCCATGATCGTGGCCGAGCTGCTCGAGTACCACCCCGTCACCGGCGAGAAGCTCGACTACCGCTATGTCGCCGGCGAGCTGGAGCGCATCCGCGCCAAGTTTCAATCCGACGACATCTCGATCCACATCATCGGCTTCGCCAAGGTGGTCGGCGACGTCACCGCTGCCTCGTCCGAGGTCGCGGCGTACTTCGTCGTCACGCTGGCGCTGACCGCGCTGCTGCTGTGGGCGTTCTGCGGCTCGTTCCGCCTGAGCCTGCTGCCGTTGTTCGCCGCCCTCGCCGCCGTGGTCTGGGAGCTGGGCCTGCTGCGCCTGGCCGGCTTCGGCCTCGACCCGTTCGCGATCCTGGTGCCGTTCCTGATCCTGTCGATCGGCGTGTCCCACGGCGTGCAGTACATCAATGCCTGGGGCCACGAGGTCGCGGAGAACGGCCTGGGCAGCTTCGACGCGTCGGTGCAGACCTTCCGCCGCCTGGCGATCCCCGGCACGGTGGCGATCCTCACCGACGTCATCGGCTTCGCCACGCTCGCGTTCATCAAGATCGACATCGTGCGCGAAATGGCGATCAATGCCGCCATGGGCATGGCCGCGGTCATCATCACCAACAAGATGATGCTGCCGATCGGGCTGACCTGGATGGAGCTGCCGGACATCGACAAGTTCAAGCGCCGCCAGCTGATGCGCCAGCGGGTCGGCGACCGCATCTGGCGCGAGGTGGCCGCCTGCACCACGCCGCGCGTCGCCGTCCCCCTGCTGGCGGCGGCGGCGCTGGCCTTCGGCTGGGCGATCTGGAAGTACCCCGACCTGCGCGTCGGCGACGTGCAGGTCGGCGTCCCGGAGCTGAAGCCGGACGGCCGCTACAACCGCGACGCGGCGCTGATCGTGCGCAACTTCGCCATCGGCGTGGACGTGCTCAAGGTGGTTGCCGAGACGCGCGAGTACGGCTGCGTCGACCACGCCGTTCTGGACACCGTCGACCGCTACGCCTGGCACGTCCAGAACGCGCCGGGCGTGCGCTCCGTCCTGTCGCTGCCGCAGCTGGCGCGCCAGGTGCGCGGCATGTGGAACGAGGCCGCGCCCAAGTGGGCGGTGCTGCCGCGCAACCAGTCGGCGCTGGCGCAGATCGTCAGCCCGATCCCGTCGGCCATGGGCTTGCAGAACCCCGATTGCAGCGCGATGCCGGTACTGGTGTTCACCACCGACCACAAGGCCGAGACCATCGCGGGCATCGTCGAGGCGACCCGGCGCTTCAATGCCGACAACCCGGACGCGGGCGTGCGCTTCGCCCTGGCCTCCGGCAACGTCGGCGTGATGGCGGCGACCAACGAGGAGATCCAGGCGCGCGAGCTGACCGTCATCATCTGGGTGCACGCGACGCTCGCGGTGTTCGCCTGGCTGTCGTTCCGCACCCTGGTCAGCGTGGTCAGCATCATCACGCCGCTGGTGCTGTGCTCGCTGCTGACCTACGGCTTCATGGCGGTGCTCCAGATCGGCATGAAGCCGGCGACGCTGCCGGTGGCGGCGTTCGGCGTCGGCATCGGCGTGGACTACAGCATCTACCTGTGGAGCGTGTTCGCGCGCTATCTGGAAGAGGAGCACCGCCCGCTGCGCGAGTCGTACTACGAGGCGCTGCGCCATACCGGCAAGGCGGTGGTGTTCACCTCGCTGTCGCTGATCGTCGCGGTGTTCACCTGGCTGTTCTCCGGCCTGCAATTCCAGGCCGACATGGGCCTGTTGCTGCTGTTCATGTTCACCACCAACCTGTTCGGCGCGATCTTCCTTCTGCCGGCGATCGCCTGGCTGATGCTGCGCCGAGGCGCGCATGCCGCGGCGAGCGCCCCCGCCCCGCTCCAACAGCGCCACTCCCCGGGAGAGAGTGCATGAGACATCTGCTGTTCGCCGCCGGCCTGCTGGCCGCCGCGCTGCCTGCCGCCGCCAAGGTGGGGGCGGATGAAGCCGCCAAGCTCGGCGCCACGCTGACCCCCATCGGCGCCGAGCGCGCCGGCAATGCCGCCGGCACGATCCCGGCCTGGAGCGGCGGCCTGGTGAAGAGCGAGATGAAGCGCGGCGACAACCCGTACGCTGCGGACAAGCCGCTGTACACGATCACCGCGCAGAACATGGCGCAGTACGACGGCATCCTCGCGGAAGGCTACAAGGCGTTGTTCAAGACCTTCCCGCAGACGTACAAGATGAACGTCTACCCGACCCGCCGCAGCTCGTCCTATCCGGACTGGTTCTACGAGGCGACGAAGAGGAACGCGACCACGGTGGAGCTGGCCAACAACGGCTTCGGCTTCTGCTGCGCGGCGCAGGGCTACCCGTTCCCGATCCCCAAGAACGGCACCGAGCTGATGTGGAACCACATCATGCGCTACAACACCAAGGGCTTCCGGGGCTACCTCAACGCCGCCGCGGTGCAGACCGACGGCACCTACGTCGTCGAGCGCTCGTACCTGGAACTGACGTTCGTCTACAACAATCCCAAGACCCCGGTCGGCGGCCTGAAAAACCAGAACGCCTACCTGCTGATCAAGACCGTCTCGCCGCCCAACAAGGCCGGCGACGCGCACCTGATCCACCTGCCGATCGACCGCATCGCCGAGATCACCGGCGTATGGGTGTTCAACCCCGGCCAGGGGCGCGTGCGCCGCATCGGCGAGGTCGGCTACGACAACCCGCTGTTCGACGGCCTGATGACGCACGACCAGATGGACATGTTCAACGGCCCGCTGGACCGTTACACCATCAAGCTGGTCGGCAAGAAGGAGATGCTGATCCCGTACAACAGCTACCTGCTCTACTCCGACAAGAACAAGTACAAGAGCATCATCCAGCCCGGCCACATCAACCAGGACTTGGCGCGCTACGAGCTGCACCGCGTATGGGTGATGGAGGCGCAGGTGCGGCAGGGCTTCAACCACCGCTACAAGAAGCGCACGTTCTACCTCGACGAGGACTCCTGGATCGTGCACCTGCAGGACATGTACGACGAGCGCGACCAGTTCTGGCGTACCGCCGAGTCGCACTCGATCAACTTCGCCAACGTGCCGGTCATGATCAACGGCGTGCAGGTCCACTACGACCTGCAATCGCGGCGCTACGTCATCATCAACATGACCAACGAGGAAAAGAAGATGATCGACTGGGACTGGGAGGAAAAGCCCTCGTACTTCACGCCGCGCCAGTTGCAGAAGTTCGCCACGGCCAAGAAGTGACGTCGTAGCTGATCGACCGGATAAGGATCTTTGCGTTCAGACGCCATTCAGGCACGCCCTCTAGATTTGGTTCCAGCCCGCTGCCGCGGGACCGACCGAAACGAGAGGAATGCCATGAACAAGCTCGCCGCCGTCACCGCCCTGGCCGGAGCGATGATGATCGCTCCCGCCGCCCACGCCGACCACAAGGACAAGCGCAAGGGCCCGCCGTCCGACTGGGACTACGCCGAAGTCGTCTCCAGCCGCCCGATTTATCGCGAGGTGCGCGTCGCCGAGCCGCGCGAGGAATGCTGGGACGAGCGCGTGGTGCGCCGCGAGCGGCGCGGGTACGGTCCCAGCGCCGGAGCCATCACCGGCGCCATCGTCGGCGGCGTGATCGGACACCAGTTCGGCAACGGCCGCGGCAAGGATGCGGCGACGGTGGCCGGCGCCATCCTCGGTGCCGGCATCGGCGAGCAGGCCGGCTATGAGAACCGCCGCGTCGCCGAGCGCGTCTCCTACGAGACCCAGTGCCGCACCGTGCACGACGTGCGCTACGAGGAGCGCATCGACGGCTACGACGTCGCCTACCGCTACGGCGGCCGCGTCTACCGCACGCGCATGCCGTACGACCCCGGCGACAGGATCCGCGGGCGCGTGGATGAGTATTTTCCAATCCGTAAATGAGTCTGAAACGGGGGGGGGTGAATCTGGAGCGGGAGGGGTAGCGTCAGGCGCGACGCTGCTCCTGCTCGGCGATGGACTGGAAGAGTTTTCTCCGTGCGGTTTGGAGTTGCTGGGCG
>JACPFV010000050.1 GCA_016182805.1 Gammaproteobacteria bacterium | reverse complement strand
TACACCATCGTCATCGTCACCCACAACATGCAGCAGGCGGCGCGCGTATCGGACTACACCGCCTTAATGTACGTCGGCGACCTGATCGAGTTCGGCAACACCGACCAGGTGTTCACCAAGCCGGCGAAGAAGCAGACGGAAGACTACATCACGGGTAGGTATGGGTGAGCCGGCGCGCTTGCGGAGTGCCGGCGGCACTCCGCGCGCCGGCGAACGCCAGGCCAGGGATGGCCGGGCAGGCGTTACCAGGAGTCGCACCGTTGCGCCAGGGATGGCACCACTGAAGCTCGAGAGCAGACATGGAAAAGACATCGTTCAAGCAGCACATCTCCAGCCAGTTCAACGCCGAACTGGAGGACGTCCGCCAGCGAGTGCTGGCGATGGGCGGCCTGGTCGAGCAGCAGATCGCCGACGCGACGCGCGCGCTGATCGAGGGCGAGGGCGCGCTCGGCGAGCAGGTGGCGAGGAACGACTACCGCATCAACCAGCTGGAAGTGTTCATCGACGAGGAGTGCAGCCGCATCCTGGCGCGCCGCCAGCCCACCGCCAGCGACCTGCGGCTGATCGTGGCGGTGATCAAGACCATCACCGACCTCGAGCGCATCGGCGACGAGGCGGAGAAGATCGCGCGCATGGCGGCCGACCTGGCGACGCAGGAGCGCAGCGCCAACCTGGTCGAGATCGGCCACATGGCGCGTCACGTCGGCCAGATGGTGCGCGACGTGCTGGACGCCTTCGCGCGCATGGACCCGGAGGCGGCGCTGGCGGTCGCGCGCGAGGACGTCAGCGTGGACCGCGAGTACGAGGCGCTGCTGCGCCAGTGCATCACGTTCATGATGGAAGACCCGCGCACCATCCGCCGCGTGATGGACCTGATCTGGTCGGTGCGCTCGCTGGAGCGCATCGGCGACCATGCGCGCAACATCGCCGAGTACGTGATCTACCTCATCAAGGGCAAGGACGTGCGCCACATCTCGCTGGAAGACATGGAGCGGGAAGTGCGCGAAAGCGGCGAGTAGCCGCTACAGCAGCTTCTGCCCCAGCCACCAGGCCACGGCGGACATGAACGCCGAGGCCGGGATGGTCAGCACCCAGGCCCACACGATATTGCCGGCCACGCCCCAGCGCACGGCCGACAGCTTGCGCGCCGAGCCGACGCCGACGATCGCGCCGGTGATGGTGTGCGTGGTCGAGACGGGGATGCCCAGGCCGGTGGCCAGGAACAGCGTTATCGAGCCGCCGGTTTCGGCGCAGAAGCCGCCGACCGGTTTGAGTGCGGTGATCTTCTGGCCCATGGTCTTCACGATGCGCCAGCCGCCCAGCAGCGTGCCCAGGCCGATGGTCACGTAGCACGACAGCACCGCCCAGAACGGCACCGGGTCGTTGGTGGTGGAAAGGCCGGCCGCGATCAGCAGCATCCAGATGATGCCGGCGGTTTTCTGCGCGTCGTTGCCGCCATGGCCGAGGCTGTAGAGCGAGGCGGACACCAACTGCAGGCGCCTGAACCAGCGATCCACGCGGCGCGGCGTCGAGCGGAAGAAGATCCAGGACACCGCCAGCATCAGCAGCGAGCCGAACACGAAGCCCAGCACCGGGGAGATCACGATGAAGCTGATGATCTTGATCAGGCCCTTGGCGATCAGCGTGTCGACCCCGCCCTTGGCGACCGCGGCGCCGACCAGGCCGCCGATCAGTGCGTGCGAGGACGACGACGGGATGCCGTGCCACCAGGTAATGGCGTTCCACGCGATCGCGCCGACCAGCGCGCCGAAGATCACGTAGTGGTCGACGATGGCCGGGTCGATCGTGCCCTTGCCGATGGTCGCGGCTACCTTGAGCGGGAACACGAAGTAGGCGATGAAGTTGAACGCCGCGGCCCAGGCTACCGCCCAGTGCGGCTTCAGCACGCCGGTCGAGACGACGGTGGCGATCGAGTTGGCGGCGTCGTGGAACCCGTTCATGAAGTCGAACAGGAGCGCCAGCACCACCAGGAACACGACGACCTCGATGCTCATCAGGCGTTTTCCAGCACGATGCCTTCGATGATGTTGGCGACGTCCTGGCAGCGGTCCGTCACCGATTCCAGCAGCTGGTAGATTTCCTTCATCTTGAACAGCTGGCGCGTGTCCGGCTCTTCGCGGAACAGCTTGGCCATCGCGCTGCGCATGACGTGGTCGGCGTCGCCCTCCAGCCGGTCGATGATCGAGCAGTTGTTGAGGATGGCGCGCGCATTGCCCATGTCGGAAAGCTGGTTCACCGCCTCCTTCACCCGCTGCGTGCACTCCAGGCAGATGCCGGCCAGCTGCTCCGCCTCCACCGTGACCTGGTGGATGTCGTAGAGGAACATGCACTGCGACACGTCCTCCATCAGGTCCAGGATGTCGTCCATGCGCGTGATGAGCTGGTGGATCTCGTCGCGGTCCAGCGGCGTGATGAACGTCTGGTGCAGCATCTGCATGGTCTGCTGCGTGATCTTGTCCGCGGTGTGCTCGATGGTGGAGATGTTGCGCTGGCGGTTCGGCAGGTCGGCGACGTTGCCGAGCAGCGCCTTCAGCTCGCTGGCGCCCAGCACCAGTTGCTCCGCGTGCTCCGCGAACAGGTCGAAAAAGCGTTCCTCCCTCGGCATGAGGCGGCTGAACATGTCGTTTCTCCGGAAATGCGGGCCGATTCCGGCGAGCGCCGGAAATCGAGTTCTTGGCGGATCGCTGCCGCCGGACGGCGCGTAGTTTAGGCGATGGCACCCCGGTTCTGGAACTTCTTTCTTCGCTCGCAGTCTTCCGCCGCACCGGCGAAAAAACCAAGGCGCCGCGCCGCGGCGGGCGCGTTAAGGGTAACATTGCGCGCCCTATGCCCAGCTCCACTTCCGCAAGGCGCTTCTGGCTCGCGGCGGTCGTCGCCGCGCTGAGCCTCGCCGCCATCGGCCTGTCGATCTATCTCGTGGTCCTGGACCGCGAGGTGCGGCAGCGCTTCGCCGGCGCGCGCTGGGCGCTGCCGGCGCAGGTCTATGCGGCGCCGCTGGAGTTGTATCCGGGCCTGGAGCTGTCGCGCGACGGCTTCGTGCGCGAGCTGGTGCGCCTGGGCTACCGCAACCTTCCCCAGCTCGACGGCAGCGGCACCTTCGTCGTGCGGCGCGAGCAGGTGGACCTGCTCTCGCGCCGCTTCCAGTTCGGCGACGGGCCGCAGGCGGAAACCCCCATGGCCGTGCGCTTCGGCGGTACCCGCGTCGCGGAAATCCGCAACGCCGCCAGCGGCGAGCCCAGCGCCCTGTTCCGGATGGACCCGCTGCTGATCGGCAGCATCTACACCAGCAAGGGCGAGGACCGCGTGCTGGTGCGCCTGGAGGACGTGCCGCCGCTGCTGCCCGCCGGCCTGATCCTGGTCGAGGACCGGCACTTCGCGGAGCACCACGGCATCGACGTCAAGGCGGTGGGACGCGCGGCGGTGGCCAACCTGCTCGCCGGCCGGGTGGTGCAGGGCGGCAGCACCATCACCCAGCAGCTGGTCAAGAACTTCTTTCTCAACAGCGAGCGGACCTGGGGGCGCAAGATCAACGAAGCCTTCATGGCCTTGTTGCTGGAATCGCATTACGCCAAGAACGAGATCCTGGAGGCCTATCTCAACGAGGTCTACCTCGGCCAGGACGGCCCGCGCGCCGTCCACGGCTTCGGCCTGGGCGCGCAGTTCTACTTCAACAAGCCGCTGGACGAGCTGCGCCCGCACGAGGTCGCGCTGCTGGTCGCGCTGGTCAAGGGGCCGTCCTACTACAACCCGCGCAAGCACCCGGCGCGTGCCAAGGAGCGCCGCGACCTGGTGCTGGGCATGTTGGCTGAGGCCGGATATTTGTCTCCGGCCGAGCGCGGCGCCGCGACGGCGCGCCCGCTGGGCGTCGCCGGCGCACGCGAGGGCGTGGAGCGATACCCGGCGTTCGTGGACCTGGTCAAGCGCCAGCTCAAGGGCCTGTACCAGGAAGCCGACCTGACGCACGAAGGCCTGCGCATCTTCACCACGCTGGACCCGCGCGTGCAGGAGACGCTGGAGCAGCGCGTGGTCGAAGGCCTGCCGCGGCTGGAGACGGCGCGCAAGTTCAAGCCCGGCACGCTGGAGGCGGCCGGCATCGTCGCCTCGATCGAGGGCGGCGAGGTGCAGGCGCTGGTCGGCGGCCGCGACGCGCGCTACGCCGGCTTCAACCGCGCGCTCGACGCGCGCCGCCCCATCGGCTCGCTGGCCAAGCCCTTCGTCTATCTCACGGCGCTGATGCAGCCGGAGCGCTACAACCTGCACACCATGCTGCAGGACGAGCCGATCGAGCTGGAGCTGCCGCACGGCGCCACCTGGGCGCCGCAGAACTACGACCAGAAGCCGCACGGCGAGGTGCCGCTGTACCGCGCGCTGGCCGAAAGCTACAACCTGGCGACCGTGTACCTGGGGCTGGACGTAGGCGTGGACGCGGTGCGCGACGTGCTGCACGCGGCCGGCTTTCCCGGCGAGATCGAGCCGCTGCCCTCGATGTTCCTGGGCGCGCTGGCGATGTCGCCGATGGAGGTGACGCAGATCTACGGCACGGTGGCCGCCTCCGGCTTCCGCACCCCGCTGCTGGCGATCCGCGAGGTGACGACCAAGGAAGGGCAGCCGCTGTCGCGCTTCGGCCTTTCCGTGCAGCAGACGCTGCCGGAGGAATCGGTGTATCTGCTCAACTGGGCGCTGGAGCAGGTGACGATCTTCGGCACCGCGCGCTCGACGTACTTCTACGTCCCGCCCAGCGTGCGCCTGGCCGGCAAGACCGGCACCACCGACGACCTGCGCGACAGCTGGTTCGCCGGCTACTCCGGCGACCGCATCGCCGTGGTCTGGGTCGGCCGCGACGACAACCAGCCGGCGGAGTTGACCGGCGCGGCCGGCGCGCTGCAAATCTGGGCGCCGCTGATGCGCGACCTCAAGGTGCGCAGCATCGATCCATCGCCGCCGCCGGCGGTCGAAGAGGTCATGACCGATCCCCAGAACGGCCTGCTGGCGGACGAGGGCTGCCGCGCCGCCCTGATGGTTCCCTATGTCCGCGAGCACGCGCCGGCGCAGTACTCGCCGTGCGCGCGACGCTCGCCTCTGCACTGGCTTCGCGATATCTTCCGCCGATGAAACTGTCACGTCTTGCCGGCGCCCTGGCTGTGGGCGGATCGATTCTGGCCGGCTGCGCCGCACCGCGGCCGATTCCGCGCGACGAAGGCATCATCCCGCCCAGCACGGCGCCCGCCGACCGCTATGGCATCGCACCGCCGGTGCCGCGCGACGCCGACATCGACGACTTTCCGCGCAGCGCGGAGGAGATCAGCGGCCCGGCGGTGGTCTCGCTGCTCAACCAGGCCAACGGCCAGCGCCGCGGCGGCCGTCCGGAGCAGGCGGTCGCGGTGCTGGAGCGCGCCGTGCGCATCGAGCCGCGCAACCCGTTCGTCTGGCAGGCGCTGGCCGCCGCGCATCTGGAAAACGACCGCCCGGAGCCGGCCGAGACCGCGGCGCAGAAGTCCAATTCGCTGGCGCGCGGCAACCCGTTCATCGAGGTGGAGAACTGGCGCCTGATCGCGCAGGCGCGTGCGGCGCGTGGCGACAACGGCGGCGCGCGCGTCGCCCAGCAGCGCGCCAGCGAGCTGGAACGCGCGCTGGACGATTGATGGATCGATTGTTCGCCGCCGACGGCCGGCTGGCGCGCCGTATCCCCGGCTACGCGCCGCGGCCGGTGCAGCAGCGGATGGCGCAGGCGGTGGGCGAGGCGATCGCCGACGGTGCCAGCCTCGTGGTCGAGGCCGGCACCGGCACCGGCAAGACCTTCGCCTATCTGGTGCCCGCGCTGCTGTCGGGCCGGCGCGTCGTGGTCTCCACCGGCACCCTCAATCTGCAGGACCAGTTGTTCCACCGCGACCTGCCGCGCGTGCGCGAGGCCCTGGGCGTGCCGGCGCGCATCTGCCTGCTCAAGGGTCGCGCCAACTACCTGTGCCGCTACCGCCTGCAAAAAGCGCGCTCCCATCCGGCCCTGCGCGGCGAATGGGCGCGGCTGCGCGAGCTGTCCGAGTGGGCGCAGGGCACCGACAGCGGCGAGGTGGCCGAATCGGGAGTCCTGGCGGACGACGATCCGCTGACGCCGCGCGTGACCTCCACCGCCGAGAACTGCCTGGGCAGCCGCTGCCCCGACTTCGAGCAGTGCTTCGTGGTCAAGGCGCGCCGCGCCGCGCAGGCCGCCGACCTGGTCGTGGTCAACCACCACCTGCTGTTGGCCGACTTCGCGCTGAAGGAGGAAGGTTTTGGCCAGATCCTGCCCGGCGCCGACGCCATCGTGGTGGACGAGGCGCACCAGTTGCCGGAAACCGCCACGCGCTTCTTCGGCCAGCGCGTCTCCACGCGCCAGTTGAGCGAGCTGGCCCAGGACAGCGCCCAGGAGGCGGCGGACTACGGCGACCTGCCGGACCTGGCCCAGGCCGCGCGCGCGCTGGCGGCGGCGCTGCCGGCTTTGGAGGCGCGCTTCGTCGCCGCCGGCGCGCGCGAGACGCTGGAGGCGTTTCTGGCGCGTGCGGGCGTGGCGCCGGACGTGCACGCCGTGGCGCAGGCCGTGGACGGCCTCGCGCAGGTGCTGCGCGCGTTCGCCGAGCGCGGACCGGGCCTGGTCGCCTGCGCGGATCGCGCGCAGGACCGCCACAACGTGCTGTCCGGCCTGCTTGGCCCGGCGAGCGAGGCGGTGGTGCGCTGGGTGGAGGCCGGCGGCCGTGGCGGCAGCCTGTGCGCGACGCCGGTGCACCTGGCGGAAAACTTCACCGCCCTGCGCGCCGCCCATCCGGGCGCCTGGGTGTTCACGTCCGCGACGCTGGCGGTGGGCGAGGACTTCGGCCATTTCTGCCGCGAGCTGGGCCTGTCGGACGCGCGCACCCTGCGGCTGGAAAGCCCGTTCGACTATGCCAGCCAGGCGCGGCTGTACCTGCCGCCCGGCCTGCCGGACCCGAACGACCCCGCCTACACCGACGCGGTCGTCGACGCGGCGCTGCCGGTGCTGGAGGCCAGCCGCGGCGGCGCGTTCCTGCTCTGTACCAGCCACCGCGCCCTGCGGCGCGCGGCGGAGCGCCTGCGGCGCGAGCAGCCGTTCCCGCTGTTCGTGCAGGGCGAGGCGTCGCGCACGCAATTGCTGGAGCGGTTCGCGGCCGCCGGAAACGGCGTGCTGGTCGGCACGCAGAGCTTCTGGGAAGGCGTGGACGTGCGCGGCCAGGCGCTGCGCGTGGTGATGATCGACAAGCTGCCGTTCGCCGCGCCGGGCGATCCGGTGTTCGACGCGCGCCTGCGCGCCATCCGCCAGGCCGGCGGCGACCCGTTCCGGGACTACCAGCTGCCGCAGGCGATCATGACCCTGCGCCAGGGCATCGGCCGCCTGATCCGCGACGTGCGCGACCGCGGCCTGCTGGTGCTGTGCGATCCGCGCCTGCGCTCGCGGCCGTACGGCCGGAAGATTCTTTCCAGCCTGCCGCCGATGGCGACGCTGGACGACCTGGCAGGCGCGCGCGCCTGGCTGCATTCGCTGGAAACCGCATGAAACGCTACCTCGCCCTGGACACGGCGACCGAGGCCTGCTCGGTTGCGCTCTGGCTCGACGGCGCCATGCGCGAGAAGTATGCCGTGGTCGGCCGCGAGCACACCCAGCGCCTGCTGCCGATGCTGCACGAGCTGCTGGCCGAGGCCGGCACGGGCCTGCGCCAGCTCGACGCCCTGGTGTGCTGCGTCGGGCCGGGCAGCTTCGCCGGCCTGCGTATCGGCGTGGGCTTGGCCAAGGGCCTGGCGCTGTCTCTGGACCGGCCGGTGGTGCCGGTGTCCTCGCTGGCATTGATCGCCCAGCAGGCGCTCGATGCGCGCGCGGAGGACCAGGTCGTCGCCGCGATCGACGCGCGCATGAGCGAGATCTACGCCGGAGCCTACGCCCGCGGTCCGGGCGGCGCGGCGCGCGCCCTCCAGCCGGACCGGGTGTGCGCGCCGGCGGCGGTCGCGGTTGCGGTGCAGCCGCCGTACGTCGGCGCCGGCACCGGCTGGGGCCGCTACGCGGAGGCGCTGTCCGCCGCGGCCGGGGCGCCGCCCGCCGCGCTGCTCCCGGAGGCGCTGCCGCACGCCGCCGACGCCTTCCGGCTGGCGCGCGAGGCACTGGAGCACGGCGCCGGTATCGGCGCCGAGGAACTCGCGCCGGTGTACCTGCGCGACCGCGTGGCGCTGACCCTGGCGGAGCAGGCGGAAAAGCGCCGGACAAGCTGACCGGAGCGCTTGCCGCATCGCCGGCCCGCCCGCATAGTGCCGCCTCCGACTTTCCGAGGGGCTGCACCCATGATCTACACGCTGGACGGCCGCAAGCCGGTCATCAAGGGCGAGTGCTTCATCGCGCACAACGCCACCGTCATCGGCGCGGTGACGCTGGAGCCGAATTCGAGCGTCTGGTTCAACTGCGTGCTGCGCGGCGATTGCGACGATCTGATCGTCGGCGAGAACTCCAACATCCAGGACGGCTCGGTGCTGCACACCGATCCCGGCGTCAAGCTGCGCATCGGCAGGAACGTCACGGTGGGGCACATGGCCATGCTCCACGGCTGCGAGATCGGCGACAACTGCGTGATCGGCATCAAGTCCGTGATCCTCAACCGCGCCCGCATCGGCAGGAACTGCATCGTCGGCGCCGGCGCGCTGGTCACGGAAGGCAAGGAGTTTCCGGAAGGCTCGCTGATCCTGGGCGCGCCGGCCAAGGTCGCGCGGCCGCTGAGCCCGCAGGAGCTGCAAGCGATCGCCTACAACGCAGCGCACTACGTTGAGAACGGCAAGCGCTACCTGAAGAGCCTGCGCCCGGCCGAGGGCTGAAGGCTCAGTCGGCGCCTTTCTTTGGATACTCGTACGCCAGCACCGTGCCGCAGCCCGGCGCGACGTCGGCCCAGCCCTTCACGTCAAGCCGCAGGCGCACCAGCGCGCAGGTCGGCATCTCGTCGAACGGGCACCGCGCCAGCAGATGCGCCGCCTGGCTGATGCCGGGGTTGTGGCCGAACAGCATCGCGTCGCGGTCGTGCGCGTTCAGCTCGCGGATCGCGTCGAGCAGCGCCTGCGGGCTGGCCTCGTAGATCGCCGGGACGAGCTGGATGTCCGCCGACGGCAGGTGCAGCGCCTGCGCGAAGATGCGCGCGGTGGCCAGCGCACGCAGGGCGGGGCTGGACACCAGCCGCTCCGGCTGCCAGCCGGCGGCGACTGCGCGGGCGGCCATGCGCGGCGCGTCGCGCTTGCCGCGGGCGTTGAGCGGGCGCGCGAAGTCGGACAGGCCGGGCTCGTCCCAGGACGACTTGGCGTGGCGCACCAGCGTCACCGTTCTCATCGCGGTATTGTCGGCGCCGGCACGTACACGTCAAATCGCGCCTGCGTGCCCTTCAGCTCCAGGTCCGGCTTGCGCCGCGCCAGCCATGGCGCCTTGAGCGGGCGCTTGACCACCACGCGGCGCGGACCGGCGGCCAGCGCCGGCTCCAGCAGCGCGTCGGCGTCCGGGTCGCCGCCGGTCAGTTCGCGCAGGAATTGCAGCTCCTTCTTCGCCAGCGCAGCCTTGCCCTCGTCCGGGTACATGGGGTCCAGGTAGATCGCGTCCCAGTTCCCGCGGCCGAAGAAGTCCCGCGCCTGGCCCTCGCAGACCTCGATGTGTGCGGCGGCCGGCTCGCCGGCGGCGCGGCGCAGCGCGTCGCGCAGCAGGGCCGCGACCATGGGATGGCGTTCCAGCAGGGTGACGCGGGCGCCCAGCGCGGCGAGCACGTAGCCGTCGCGGCCGAGGCCGGCGGTGGCGTCCAGCACCCGCGGCGCCGGATTCTTGTGCAGGCCGACCGCGCGCGCCAGCAACTGCCGGCGCCCGCCGGCGACGCGGCGGCGGACCTCCGGGCTGGCCCAGTCCGCGTAGACCGCTCCGTAACGCGGGTGGTGCGGCGCGCGCAGTTCCAGCCGGCCGTCCGCCTCGCGCAACTCAAACGAAAAGCCCCGGGCGGCTTCGCCCAGGGCGGAGTCGGGATTCAAGGGGCTTCAGGAAAGCTTGGCGGGATCGAAGAAGCTCATCATGCGCTGCGCCAGCATGAGGTCGCCTTCGAGCTGCATCTTGCCGGTCATGAACGCGGTCATGCCGTTCAGCTCGCCCTTGAGCAGCGCGACCAGGTCGTCGTCGTCCATCGTTATGGTCAGGTCGGGCGCGGCCGCGGCGCCTTCGTGCACGGCGCAGGTGCCGTCCTTCACCACCATGTGCGCCGTGGCGGAGGCGTTGAACTGCACCGTGCAGTCCACGCCGCTGGCCGCGTCCGGCTGGAACGCTCCGGGCAACTGCTTGAGGAGTTCGGCTGCGGACATGGCGTACCTCCAGTCGGATTCGACGGTGCAGGAAATCGTATACCCCTTGCTCAGCCCTGCAAAGCGGCGCGCACCCGCGCGGCGGCGGCTGGCGACAGCAGCACCAGGTTCACCGTGGAGGCGTAGATGCGCCCGCCGCGCCGCAGGCTTTCCAGGGCATCGTCGTCGCGGCCGGGGACGAGGACGCGGTAGTCGGTTCCCTCGCGCAGGCCCGGCTCCAGGCGCTTGAAGGCGCGGAACGCGCCGCCCTTGGGCAGCCCGAGGGCGGCATCCAGTTCCTTGAAGCTCAACCAGCCCGGCGGGATGTCAGGTGCCGGTTTCGTCACTGGGCGAAGTGAGCAGGAAATGCGCGCGGCCGATGGCGATCTCGCGCTGGCGACCGGGATGGCCTTCCTCGTCTTGCCAGCAGCGGATCTGCACCTGCGCCACGCGCCGGCCCTGGCGCGCCACCTCGCAGGCGGCGTAGGTGTCGACGGGGTTGGCGGAGCGCAGGTAGTCGATCGAGAAGTCGATGCTCTTGGGCACGCGGGTCTCCTCCAGCAGCAGGAGCAGGTGCAGGATCGCCGCGTTCTCCATGAAGCCGGCGACGGCGCCGCCGTGGATCGCGGGCAGCACGGTGTTGCCGATCAGCGAGCGCCGGAACGGCATGCGGAAGCGCGGCACGCCCTGGTCCAGCGTCACCTGCACGTCGAGGAACGCCGCGTACGGCACGCGCGCGCGCAGCAGCGACAGGTCGCCGCCTTCGCGCGCCAGCCGGCGCGCTTGGCTCATTTCGGTTTCGTTGCGCGTGCTCATATCGTGCGAGCCGAGCGCTGCCGCGAATGCGAGCTGCGCATGAAGGTGGATTGGCTGACCGCGACCGGCTCCTTCTCGTCGTCCTGCCAGGCGCAGGCGCGCACGAAGCAGATGTGGCGCGTGACGCGGTAGCACTCGGCGCGGCAGTGCAGGGGCTTGTCGGGCAGGGTGGGGCGCAGGTAGTCCATGCGCAGGTCCAGGGTGGCGATCGGCTCGAACTGCCCCAGCGCCGCCAGCACGGCGAGGCCGCTGACGGTGTCGATCACCGTGGTGATGATGCCGGTGTGGATCAGGCGGCGCTCGGAGTCGCCGAGCCATTCCGGCCGGTACGGCAGGCGCGCCTGCGCGTATTCCGCGGAAAGATGGTCGACGATCATGCCGCATTCGCGGACGTGGGGGACGACCTCGGTGAAGCGCGTGCGCACCGCGTCGTAGAAACTTGCGTGGGTCATGGAACGGATCGGAAGGCTCTAGGCATTGTAGCCATTCGGATAAACTAATCGCGCCCACATCCAGCTCCCGACCCGCGTGAAGATCAAGGAACTCCTCCAAGCATGGGAAGGCGACGCCAGCCAGCCCCTGACCGCCGACGAGTACCGCCTGCGGCTGCCGATCTACGAGGCGGCCAAGATCCACGCCCTTGCAGAGCTGTATCCCGGCCGCACGCCGGAGCAATTGATGACCGACCTGCTGAGCGCCGCGCTGGACGAGCTGCAAGCGCACTTCCCGTACGTGAAGGGCGACAGGATCGTGGCCCAGGACGAGCAGGGCGACCCGATCTACGAGGACACCGGCCCCGGCCCGCGTTTCCACGACCTGATCCGCGCGCATGTCGAGGATCTGCGCCAGCACCTGCGGCAGCGCAAGAACGCGCATGCCGTCGCGGCGCCGGCGGCGGCCGTCGCCGCGCCCGCGCGCCGCAAGCCGGCCGCGGCCCGCACCGCCCGCAAGGCCAAGGCGCGGGGGCGCAAGTAAGCCATTCGATGTCTTCGGCCCTGGAACAGAGGCTGCGGCGCGCGCTGAGCGACACGCACGAGACGCCGCCGCGACCGATCTCCCCGATCGAGCTGCCGCTCAAGCTGGACCGCCTGCTGACGCCCGAGCTGCTGCGCTCGCTGCGCCCGGCGGCGGTGCTGGCGCCGGTGATCCGGCGCGGCGCCGAGTTGACGGTGCTGTTCACGCGCCGCTCCGAGCATCTGCGCAAGCACGGCGGCCAGATCAGCTTCCCCGGCGGCCGGCGCGAGGACTCCGACGAATCGGCCGCGCACGCCGCTTTGCGCGAGGCGCAGGAGGAAATCGGGCTTGCGTCCGGCGCGGTCGAGGTGATCGGCTACCTCGACGACTATCCGACGGTGACGCGCTACCTGATTACGCCGGTGGTCGGCCTGGTCGAGTCGCCGCCCGCCTTCGCGCCCGACGCGGGCGAGGTGGCGGAGGTGTTCGAGGTGCCGCTGGACTACCTGCTGCGCGCGGAAAGCTTCCAGCGCAAGCGGTTCTCGCGCAACGGCCTCAACGTGCCGTTCTTCGAGGTCGCCTACGAGGGACGGGTGATCTGGGGTGCCACCGCCGGCATGCTCTGGAACCTCGCGCAGAAGGTTCAGGCGGCGCCGTGACGCGCCGCCGGCCGGACCCGCTGCGCGATTCCCTGCGCATCCAGCGCGACGCGGTGCGCGTCGGCTTCGACTGGGAGCGCACCGAGGACCTGTGGGCCAAGCTGGAAGAGGAGATCGGCGAGCTGCGCGCCGACGCCCACGACCCCGCCCGCGCCACCGACGAGCTGGGCGACCTGCTGTTCATGGCGATCAACCTCGCCCGGCACCTGAAGGTGGACCCGATCCGCGCGCTGGCCGGCGCCAACCGCAAGTTCGGCCGGCGCTTCGGCCACGTGCTCAAGCACCTCGACCGGCTGCCGCCCCTGGGCCAACCCGGCCGCCTCGACGCGATGGAGGCGTACTGGCAGGAGGCCAAGGCGAAGGAGCGGCGCAAGGCCGCCGCGCGCAAGCGGCGAGGGACGTAGCGCCGTAGCCCGCATTCCGCTGCGTTTCATGCGGGCTACGGGGATTGCCGTTACGGCGGGCTCCGTGCGTGGGACTCAGGCGAGGCGGTTCAGCCCGTTGTGCGCCGCCACGCGGTACGCCTCGGCCATCGTCGGATAATTGAACGTGGTGTTGATGAGGTAGCGCAGGTTGTTCTGCGCGGGGCTCGCCATCACCGTCTGGCCGATGTGCACGATCTCGCTGGCGCGGTCGCCGAAGCAGTGCACGCCCAGGATTTCCAGCGTCTGCGCGTGGAACAGGATCTTGAGCATGCCGACCGTCTCGTCGGTCATCTGCGCGCGCGCCAGGCTCTTGAACATCGCGTGGCCGACCTCGAACGGGATCTGCGCCTCGCGCAGCTCGCGCTCGGTCTTGCCCACCGAGCTGATCTCCGGGATCGTGTAGATGCCGGTGGGCATCAGCGTGGTGCGGTTCGGGTCGGTCTTGCCGGTCAGGATGTGCTCGACCGCATAGCGGCCCTGGTCGTAGGCCACGCTCGCCAGCGCCGGCGGGCCGGTGACGTCGCCGGCGGCGTAGATGTTCGGCGCGGCGGTCTGGTAGTTCTCGTCGACCGCGATCTGGCCGCGGCTGTTGGGCGCGACGCCGACCTTGTCCAGGCCCAGGCCGTCGGAGTTGCCGGCGCGGCCGTTGGCCCACAGCAGCACGTCGGACTTGATCTTGCGCCCGCTCTTGAGGTTCAGCACCACGTCGTGCGCGCGCGCCTCGATCGACTCGAACTGCTCGTTGTGGCGGATGATGCAGCCCTGCTCGCGCAGGTGGTACGACAGCGCCTCGGTGATCTCGTCGTCGAGGAAGGACAGCAGCCGGTCCTGCGTGTCGACCAGCGTGGTCTTGATGCCCAGGCCGGCGAAGATCGAGGCGTACTCGCAGCCGATGACGCCGGCGCCGTAGATCGCGATCGACAGCGGGTTCTCCTGGTATTTCAGGATCGTGTCGCTGTCCTTGATCCGCGGATGGGTGAAGTCGACCTCCGGCGGATGGTACGGGCGGGAGCCGGTGGCGATGACGATATGCTCGGCGCGCAGCTTGAGCGGCGGCGCGCCGTCGCGCAGCACCTCCAGGTGGTGCGGGTCGAGGAAGCGCGCGTGGCCCTCGATCACCGGCACCTTGTTGCGCTCGTAGAAGCGGTGGCGCATCGCGACCTGCTTCTCCACCACCTTGTCGGCGGAGTGCAGCAGCTGCGGGAACGTGAGGCGCAGGTTGCGCCGGTACTCGGCCAGCAGCGGGTTGTTGCGCAGGTCGTGCAGCGTCTTCACCGCGTGGCGCAGCGCCTTGCTCGGAATCGTGCCCCAGTGCGTGCAGCCGCCGCCGACATCGAAATGGCGCTCGATCACGGCGCAGCGGCGGTGGTTCTTCGCCGCCATCATCGCCGCGCCTTCGCCCGCCGGCCCGCTGCCGATCACCACAACGTCAAAGCGCTCCACGTCTCGTCCCCCTTGGATGCTCAGTTCAGCGCATCGTACAGCGCCAGGTACTCCTGCGTGACCTTGTGGCCCTTGTCCAGGTAGACCAGCGGGGTGGCGCGCTCGTGCGATTCCTTCACTTTCACGGAGGCCGACACCATGGTGTCGAGCACCGGCCGGCCCTGCTGCCTCAGCTCGTCGATCAGGCGCGCCGGCAGTGCCGCGCGGCTCTGGAACTGGTTGACCACGATGCCCTCGATCTCCAGCCCGCCGTTGTGGTCGGCGCGGATCTCGTCGATGTTCTCGATCAGCGTGTTCAGCGCCTGGCGCGCGAACTCGTCGCAGTCGAACGGGATCAGGCAGCGCTCGGCGGCGATCAGCGCGGAGCGGCTGTAGAAGTTGAGCGCCGGCGGCGTGTCGATGAACACGGCGTCGTAGTCGCGCAGCTTGCCCAGCGCGTCGCGCAGCTTGTAGATCTTCTGCTTGGACTCCAGCTTGACCGACAGCTCATCCAGCCGCGGCGACGAGGCGACCACGTCCAGGTTGTCGAACGGCGTGTTGGTGGCGTAGGCGACGAAGGGCTGCGGCATCAGCGAGAAGCTGAGCGTGCTCTCGAAGAAGTCGGCGATGCTGCGGTCGGGCCGCGCGTCGGAGCGGCCCATCAGGTACTGCGTGGCGTTGCCCTGCGTGTCCAGGTCCACGACCAGCGTGCGCAGGCCCTTGGATGCGGCGATCGCCGCCAGGTTGCAGACGATGGTGGTCTTGCCGACGCCACCTTTCTGGTTGAACACGACGCGTTTGGTCATAAAGGCGAATCCGGAGCGGGGAAGGCGGTGCGAAAAAACGCGCAAAGTGTATAGCGAATCGGGCCGCGGAAGCGGATAGAATGCCGC
The DNA here is from genome assembly GCA_016182805.1 of Gammaproteobacteria bacterium. Classification (GTDB taxonomy): domain Bacteria; phylum Pseudomonadota; class Gammaproteobacteria; order Nevskiales; family Nevskiaceae; genus JACPFV01. The sequence continues at coordinate 21,557 of JACPFV010000050.1, read as the reverse complement.
CTCTTCGCATTCCAACGCGGATTTCCATGCTCAAGCACAACACCTACTTCGACGGCAAAGTCCAGAGCATCGGCTTCGAGCGCAACGGCCTGCGCGCCACCGTCGGCGTGATCGCCCCGGGCGAGTACCGGTTCAACACGGCCGCCGCCGAGCGCATGACGGTGCTCAGCGGCCAGATCCAGGCCAATGTCGGCGACGCCGGCTGGGCCACCTTCCCGACGGGCACGGTGTTCGAGGTGCCGGCCAACGGCGCCTTCGACGTGCGCGCCGTGGGCGGACCCGCCGCCTACCTGTGCGAGTTCCTGGGCTGAGTGCGATTTGACAGGGCGGATACGCGCAAAGACAATGCGCGCTCCGATTCACGCTTGACCCGATCGCCCATTTTCATGTCGTACAAAGCAGTCGCCCTTATTGCCGTTGTGGTCGTCGTTCGCGACGCGCCGTAGGGGACTGCACGCATCAACCAAAACCCCCGCCGGCGCGAACCGGCGGGGGTTTTTAGTTTCCGCGCCGGCTCCCGCCTCGGGCACCGAGGAAACCGCAATGAACCCTACCGCCGCGCATTTGATCGTTTCTCTGCTCGAACAGCATGGCATCCGCCTCGTGGCCGGCGTCGGCGGCGGCGCGGTCCTGCCGCTGTGGGATGCCCTGGGCGCTTCCCGCCAGATCCGGCGGGTCCAGGCGCGCCACGAGCAGGGCGCGGGCTTCATCGCGCAGGGCGTGGCGCGCGTCACCGGCAAGCCGGCGGTGTGCCTGGTCGGGCCGGGTGCCGGCGTGACGAATCTGCTGACCGCGCTGGCCGATGCCCGGCTCGACGCCGTGCCGCTGGTCTGCATCACCGGCCAGGTTCCCCGGCACCTGATCGGCACCGGCGCGCGGCGGGAAGTGCCGACCGGCCGCATCGTGGACAGCCTGACCAAGGCCAGCTTCCTGGTGCGCGGTGCGTGCGAGCTGCCCGACCTGGTCGCCGAGGCGCTGCGCATCGCCGCCGACGAGCGGCCGGGGCCGGTGCTGCTCGACATCCCGCTCGACGTGCTGGAGGAACGGACCGGGGCGCCGGCCCTTGCCGCCGCGGCGCCCGCACCGGAAGCGCGGGTGGAGTCGGGTGCGGCCTTCGAGCGCGTCCGGGCGGTGGCGGAGCTTGCCGGCGCTGGTGCGGCCGTCACCTGCGACCTGGGCGGCGCCATCTCGTTTTTGCGCCCGGCGCACTGGTTGACGTCGGACGGGCTGGGCGCCGCCGGCTTCGCCTTGCCGGCGGCGATCGGCGCGGCGCTGGCGGCGCCGGCCACGCCGGTCGTGTGCGTGACCGACAACGACGGCCTGCTGGCCAACGTTCAGGAGCTGGCGACGCTGGCGGCGCTGGAGTTGCCGGTGCGGATCGTCCTGCTCGACCGCGCGGCGCCGGGCGGCGCCTGCACGCGGCTGGCGGACGCCTTCGGCATCCGCTCGCTCGACCTGGACGGGCCTGCCGCGGAACCGGCATTGCGCGACGCCTTTGCGCGGCCGGGGCCGTGCCTGGTGCGCATCGCGCCCGGCAGCGCAAGCGTCATGTAGGTCCGCCCACGGCGCGCAGCAGCGCGAGCACGGCCAGGACGGCGAGGACCAGTCCGCCCGCCGCCACCAGCGCGAGCGCGGCCAGCAGACAGCCGACAAAGGCGCGGCTGGACGCGCGCGTCTGCCGCGGCTCGGCCAAGTGCCGTTCGAGCAGCGCCAGGTTGCGGGTGTTGGCCTTCCAGCCGATGTCGAAGATGTCGCCCGCCAGCGGGATCGCGCCGATCAGCGCATCGATGCCGATATTGCTCAGCATGCGCAGCAGCACGCTGGGCGGCGCGCCGTAGCGCCCGGCGATCAGCATCAGGTAGCCGGCCATGGCGGCGCCGACGGCGTCGCCCAGTCCCGGCAGGAGGCCGAGCAGGGCGTCCAGGCCCACGCGAAACGGCGTGCCGGGAATGGCGACCGCGCTGTCCAGCGCGCGGGTGAGGGCGCGCGTCAGCCGCAGCAGCTCCGGCGGCGGCGCGCCCGCGCGCGAGGCGGTCGAATCGTTCATGTCCAAGGTGTTCTTCCTGTCGCCCGCCAAGTGTGACACCGTGTCGGCGCGCCCAGAAGCTCTTGCGTGCATGTCCAACGTCGACCATCCCTGGAACGTCACGCCGCGGCAGGCGGTCGAGATCCAGCAGTCCCTGCGCGGCCTGATTGAGCGGGAGGACCGGCTTGGGCCGGTGCGACGCATCGCCGGCGTGGACGTCGGCTTCGAGGACGAGGGCCGTACCACCCGCGCGGCGGTCGCCGTGCTCGACGCGCGCAGCCTGGAGCTGGTGGACTGCGCCATCGCCCGCCGGCCGACGCGGTTTCCGTACGTGCCCGGCCTGCTGTCGTTCCGCGAGATTCCCGCAATCCTGGACGCACTGGCGCGGCTGCGCACCGCGCCCGACCTGCTGCTGTGCGACGGCCAGGGCATCGCGCATCCGCGCCGCCTGGGCATCGCCAGCCACCTGGGGCTGGTTGTCGGGCTGCCGTCAATCGGCGTCGGCAAGACGCGCCTGTGCGGCACGCACGGCCGCGTTCCGGAGCGCAAGGGCGCGTGGACGCCGCTGCGCGACGGCGAAGAGATCATCGGCGCTGTGCTGCGCACGCGCGCCGGCGTGAAGCCGCTGTATGTCTCCATCGGCCATCGCATCGGCCTCGACACCGCGATCGAGCAGGTGCTGCGAGCCACCACGCGCTACCGCCTGCCGGAAACCACCCGCTGGGCGCACCGGCTGGCCTCCGGGCCGGCGGCGGCGGGCGCGTAGCCGGTGCCGCTCGGCTACCGCCTCTCGATGGCCTGGCGGCGCTGGATTTCGGCGCCGACGAACTTGACCCAGTTGGCCGCGGCCTGGCCGTGCTTTGGGTCGTCCTGGACCAGGATGAAGCTGCGGCGGGCGTCGTGCAGGCGGCCGGCGTTGAACTGGGCGGTGCCGAGCTGCATGCGCACCGGCGCAGGGTCGGCGAGGTCCTTGCCCTTGAGCGCGGCGTCGAACGCGTCGATGGCCTCGTTCCACTGGCCCAGCTCGACCAGCGCCTGGCCCAGCAGCATGTGGTGGCGCGATTCGCCGCTGCTCTGCGCGAGCTGGCGCAGCACCGGAATCTGGGCCTCGTACTCCTTGGCCAGGAACAGCGCCTGCGCGTAGAGCTGGAGGTTGTCGACGTCGGCGGGGATGCGCTGCTTGTCGAAAGCCTCCCGCAGCAGCCGCACGGCGGCGAACGGCGCTTCCTCCACCAGGTAGAGCCGCGCCAGGTTGAGCAGGTCGCGGTCCTTGCTCAGCATGCCGGCAAGGTGGGCCGCGTGCAGGGTCGCGAGCTGGGCACGCTGCCGGCCCATCAGCCCGTACATGCCGGAAAGCTGGAGGTAGTAGCTTTCGCTGGGGTACTGGGCGGCCAGGACTTCGAGCACCTTGGCCGACTGCTCGTAGTTGCCCAGCTCGTAGTACACGGCGCGCAGCAGGCCCAGCCAGTTCTCGCGCGGCGGCTGGTTCTTTTCGCCGGCGACGCGCAGCGCGTCGAGCAGGGCCTTTTCCGCCGCGGCGTACTGCTGCTGCTGGTAGTACGCCTGCGCCAGCAGCACGTAGGCTTCGGGCGCAGGGTCCTGCGCCAGCTTGAACCACTGGTCCAGCGCGCTCACCGCCAGCGGAAACTGCTCGGTGACGATGTACATCTGCGCCAGCGCGAACAGCGTCGACAGGCGCAGGCCCTCCGGCAGCTCGGCCTGTGCCAGCACGCTGCGGTAGGCCTCGATCGCGTGCGGCGCGTCGTTCTGCTGGTAATACATCGCCGCGTAGAGGTTGTAGAGCGTGGCCCGCTCGTAGTCGTTGAGCTTGTTCTGGCGCGCGCGCACGCGGTCGAGCGCCGCGGTGGCCTTGGGATAGTCCTTGGCGTCGAGCGCCTTCTGCGCCTCGTCGAGGTCCTTGAACACGCCGGCGCCGATGTACTGGGTCTGCCGCGCGGGCGGGCGCCGCGTCCCCGGCGGATCCTTGGGCTTCTTCGCGGCCGTCGCCGGCAGCGCCAGGCACGCGGCGAGCAGCAGCACGCCCAGGCGCCCGGCCCGGCGGAACATCGAGGTGCGCGAAAGCATGGACCCGTTCATCGGCGCCGCTTCCCTTCCTCGATCTTGAAAGTGATGAGGTGCTGCACGCCCGGCACGGCGATCGGCATGCCGTTCTCCACCCGCGGCCGGTACTTGAAGCGCAGCACCGCGTTGATCGCCGCCTGGTCGAACACCTCGGGCGGATCGGCGTCCAGCACGCGCGGACCGGAAACCGCGCCGGTCTCGGTGACGGTGAACTCGAGCAGCACCCAGCCTTCGAGGTTGCGCGACAGCGCGCGGGCGGGATAGAGCGGCTCGACCTTGACGATCGGGAGGTACTCGCTGTCGCTGGCCGACAGGCGGAAGCCCTCGGCGGTGAGCCGGGCGTCGACCGTCATCGGCCCGATCGAGACGGCGTTGGCGCTGGGCGCCTCGAGCTTGGCCTGCGGCACCGGCGCGTCCGGGCCACCGCGCCGCCGAGGACCAGCCGCAGCAGGCTGCGGACGGGGTGGGGGCCGGGACGCTGCGCGATATCGCTCATGCGCGCTGCCGCCTCACGGAGTCTCGGCCGCGATGGCCACGTCGACGATGCCGGCCTGGCGCGCCGCGTCCATCACCTGCATCAGCTGCTCGCTGCGCGACTCGCGGTCGGCCTGGATCACTATCGAGCCTTGCGGGTTCTCGGCCTTGAGCCGCTCCAGGGCCGGGCGCAACTGCGCCGGCGCCACGCGCTTGCGGTCGACCCAGATCTCGCCGGCGGGCGACAGCGCGACGAAGATGTTGGCCTTGTCCTGCTTGTCCGCGGTCTCGGCCGGCGGCCGCAGCACGTCGATGCCCGCCTCCCTGACGAACGAGGCGGTGACGATGAAGAAGATCAGCATGATGAACACCACGTCGAGCATCGGCGTGAGGTCGATGCCGCCGTCGTCGTCGTCGTGGCGGCCGATTTCGAACGGGTCCATGCGGTCGGCTCCGGGATCAGTGCGCCGGCGCGAGCGAGACGTCGGCGACGCCGGCCAGCCGCGCCGCGTCCATCACCGTCACCAGCACCCGGTTGCGTGCGTCCTTGTCGGCCTGGATCACCACCGGCGCACCCGGCTGCTCGGCGTGCAGGCGCTCGATGTTGGGCCGCACCGAGCGGATGTCGATGCGGCGCGGCCCGATGAAGATCTGGCCGTCGGCCGCGATGCGCACGACGATGCTCTTGCTCTCCTCCGAGGGCGCCGCCTGCTGCACGTCGGGCTTGTTCAGCTCCAGGCCCGCCTCCTTGATGAACGAGGCGGTGACGATGAAGAAGATCAGCATGATGAACACCACGTCGAGCATCGGCGTCAGGTCGATGCCGCCGTCGTCCTCGTCCTGCTGGATGTGGGTCAGGAGTTTCATCGCGGCTCCCTATTTGCGTTCCAGGGTCATGCGGTCGCCGAGCAGTTCGACGCGCCGCTGCACCTCGGTTTCGAGCCAGTGGATCACGAACAGGCCGGACAGCGCGCCGACCATCCCGGCCATGGTCGGGATGGTGGCGCGCGACACGCCCGATGCCATCAGCCGCGGGTTGCCCATGCCGGAAAACGCCATCACGTCGAACACCGCGATCATGCCGGTGACGGTGCCCAGCAGGCCGAACAGCGGGCACAGCGCGACCAGCGTCTTGATCGTGGGCAGGTAGGCGCGGGCCTCGAGGCGCACCGCGGCCAGCAGCGCGCGCCGGATCCGGTGCGCCTGCCAGGAGCGGCGCTCGGCGCGCGCCTGCCACAGCGCCATCGCCGCGCACTCCTGCGCCGGCAGCACGCGGCGCAGGTACAGGAAGCGCTCCACCGACAGCGCCCACATCAGGAAGATGACGGCGGCGATGGCCAGCAGCACCGGCCCGCCCGCGTCCATGAAGCTGCGGATGCGCGCGGCGACGTCGAAGAACGCCAGCAGCAGGGTGTCCATGACCGTGTCCGGTCGGCGGCCGGCTCAGGCGGCCTGCCGCGCGCCGCGCTCCATGTACTGCGCGATCAGGCCGGCGCTCTGCTCCTGCAGCAGGTGGACCACCGACTTCGCGCGGCTGGCGCAGGTCGAGTGCAGGAACACCGTGGGGATCGCCACGCACAGGCCCTGCACCGTCGTCACCAGCGCCTGCGAGATGCCGCCGGCCATGGTCTTGGGGTCGCCGGTGCCGAACAGGGTGATCGCCTGGAACGTGGTAATCATGCCGGTCACGGTGCCGAGCAGGCCCAGCAGCGGCGCGGCGACGGCGACGATCTTGAGGAAGGTCACGAAGCGGTTGAGGCTGGGCAGCTCCTTCAGGATCGCCTCGCCGAGCTTCATCTCCAGCGTCTCGGCGTCGACGCCGCGGTTCTGGTGGTAGGCGGCCAGCACGCGGCCCAGGGGATTGCCCGGATCGGGCTTGTCGATGCGGCGGCGCTGCGCCTCGACGCGCGCGCCGACCACGCTGAGCACCAGCAGGCGCTCGAGCGCGACCAGGAGGGCGACGGCGCCCAGCGCCATGATGACGTAGCCGACCAGGCCGCCCTGCTCGATGCGGTCGGCCAGCGACGGCGTTTCGACCAGCCGCGCCAGCAGCGAGCCGCCGGTCGGGTCGAGCGCGAAGCGCGCCGTCGGCTGGTCGCTGCGGCCGTAGGCGGCGACCAGCTCCAGCGTGTCGTCCGAGGGCTGCCGCTTCAGCTCGGCCAGACTGCGGGTCTCGCCGCGCCAGGCGAGGTAGGCGGCCGGGTCGGCCGCGACCACGCCAAACACGCCGACGCGGATCGCCTCGCGCCGCGCCTCGCTGCCGTCGGCCAGAAGCACCGGCGCGGTGAAGCGCGCGACCTTGCCGGTCTCGGTCATCTCGCGCTGCAGCTCGAACCACAGGCGCTCGATCTCGTCGATGGTCGAGATCTCCGAGGCGCGGCTCATCTTCTTGGCGAAGGCTTCGAGGAAGGCGTTGCGGTCGGGGAACTGCGCCGAGGTCGGGCTGTTGAAGAACAGCCCTTGCAGATCGCCGGAGGTCTGCTGGAACACGCCGAACAGCTCCTTGAGGCCGCCGGGCTTGTCGTCGAGCTGGCGCTGGCGCTGGTCGATGTCGCGCTTCTTCGCGTCGAACGACGTCTCGAGCGTGCCGCCGCGCTTCTCCAGCGCATCGCGCTCGGCGCGTGCCTGGCGCAGCAGCTCGGCCTGCCGCTCGCGCTCCTGCGCGAAGCGCTCCTCGCGCGCCTTCAGCTCGCCTTCGTCGGACAGGCTGTGCGTGCGCACCATGTCGAGCAGCTGGTCGAGGCTGTCGGCGCGGCGCTGGCCGTCCTGCGCGTGCAGGGCGGGGGCGGCCAGCGCCAGCAGGCAGGCGGCGGCGAGTCGTGACCGGCGGTTCGGCGTATTCATCGGCGGATTACCTCGCGGCCGTGGGCAGCGGCAGGGTCAGGAGATCGGGCGCGGTCAGCTTGCGCGCCACGCGGATCGCGTCGCGCAGCGGATTGCGATCCGCCGCCGGCAGGGCGGCCCAGCGCCGCGCCTTGGCGTCCCAGCGGCCCGAGCGCGTGCCGTCGAGCGTCTGGTAGTAGAGGCCGATGCGGCCCACGCGCAGGAAGTCGACTTCGAGCTTGCGCCCGTCGATTTCGGTCGAGCCGGTGTAGGCCTCGATGGTGCGGCCGAACTCCAGCTCCACCTGGTACGCCTCCAGCACCTGGCGGAATTTCTCCGCCACCGAGACGTCGACGCGGTCGATGGCCTCGCGCACGAAGCGCAGGCGCTGCGCACGCTCCTCCGGCAGGAACGGCAGGTCCAGCGCGACGAACTGCTCCAGCGCGTCGGCCATGCGCAGCATCAGCGGCAGGATCTGGCGGTCGACCATCGTCGCCTGGGCGATGGAGGCGTCCAGGACGCCGATTTCGTCGTCCTGCAACTGGATCTGGCGCTGCAACTGGCGGTTATAGGCGTTCAGGCCCTCGATCTCGCGCAGGACCGTGCGGTATTCCTCGGCCAGCGAGCGCCGCTCGTCGCCCAGCGAATCGATGCGGCGCTGGCTTTCGACCTGCGCCACCAGCCACCGCTCGCCGGCGGCAACGACCTCGCCGACCTCGGCCGCCGCCGCGCCCGCCGCCGCCAGCATCAGCAGCGCCCCGCCCGTCAGCGGTGCGCGAAAGCGGCGCCGCATTGCCGTTTGCTTATTCATCCCATCGGACTCCCAATGAAACGCGGGCGCGGCCCGCCTCACCACAGGTTGATGCGCAGGTCGACGCCGGCGGTCTGCGGCTCTTCGATGGCCACGTGATAGGCGCCGATCGCCGCGCCGGCCAGGCCGCGGGGTTGCGCCACGCGGTTGCTGTCGAGCAGGTTCTTGCCCCACAGCGCGATCTCGTAGCGCTGCGCCGGCGAGGTCCAGGCGATGCGCGCGTTGAGCAGGTGCGTGTCCGCGCCGTAGCCGGGGATGTCGTTGAACTCGGGGACGTGGTCCTCGTTCTGCGGGTCGGTGTTCTGGTCGAAGATGTAGTCGAAATGGATCAGCACGTCGCCGAGCGGGTTGGACGGCAGCCAGTCCAGGGTCAGCGTGTATTCCTGCGGCGCGCGCGCCTTCTCGACCTCGTTGGGCACGTACTCGCCCTGGGCGTTGTAGTGCGCCTCGCGCTTCGACCGCTGGCGGCGGATGGTGTAGACCACGCCGGTGCGGAAGCTCTGCACCGGCACCCAGTCCAGCGTCAGCTCGACGCCGCGGATCTTCTCGTCGGTGTTGATGATGCGCGGCACCGCGGCCATGCTGTCCGGCTCCTTGGACTCGATCGCCTCCTGGCGGTCGGCCATGTCGGTGGCGAACAGCGCCAGCTGGGTGCGGACGCGCGAGTCGAAGAAGTCGCCCTTGAGTCCGCCTTCGAGGTTCTTGACATGCTCCGGCGCCAGCGGGTCCACGCGCGAGGGCGGGGTGAGCGAATCGAAGCCGCCCGACTTGTAGCCGGTGGAATAGGAGACGAAGCCCAGCGCGTTCTCGAACAACTGGTAGTTCACCACCAGGCGCCCGGTGACCTGATCCCAATTGCGGCGGTCGGTTTCAAGCCCACCGTTCTCGGTGTTGAGGAAGAAATTCGCGCCCTGCGCCTGCTGCACCGGGAAGTCGCCCACCGGCGCCAGCCAGCTGAACCACTTGCGGTCGATGCTGTAGCGCAGGCCGAACAGCACGTTGAGGCGCTCGGTCACGCGCAGGTCCACGTCGCCGTAGGCGCCGTAGGCGTCGAACACGCCGGTGTTCGTCATCGTCTCGTTGAGATAGCGCCCCTCGATGCCGGGTCCCAGCAGGTCGTTGATGACGTCCGGCGGCAGCCCGTACTCGCCCGAGGCCAGCTCGACGAAGGCCTGCCAGCTCGCGGTCAGGTCGGTCAGCTGGTAGGTATGCTCCTTGCTGTAGGTCGCGCCGAACACCAGGTTGAACAGGTCGTGCGCGTAGTTGAACTGCAACTCGTTGTAGAAGATGTCCGAGTCTTCGAGGTTGTTGGTGTGCACGTAAACGCGGTGCGTCGCGGTGCCGTCCTCGTCCTGCAGGTTGTAGGTGTCGAAGCGCCGGTAGCTGGAGGTCAGCTTGGCCGACCAGCTCTCGGCGAAGTCGTACTGCACGCGGCCGGTCCAGGCGTCCATGTCGCGCCGCTCGCCGCCGCCGATGGCGTCGGTGTTGAGCTTGCGGTCCTGCGGATTGGGGTAGTTGGAATATTTCTCGCTGATGCCCATCGCCGCCTTGGGCCCGTTGTCGACGCGGTCGATGTCGTACGCGAGCTGGGCGAACAGGCGCTCGCCGTCGTCCCAGCGCAGCGCCAGGCGACCGAACTGGTTGTCCTGCATGCGCGGATCGGGCTTGGCCGGTCCCATGTTCTCCACCACCGCGTCGCGGGCGTTGGTGAGGGCGTTGGCGCGCAGCGCGAAGCCGGCGCCCAGCGGCACGTTGAGCATGGCCTCGTAGCGGCGCAGCCCGTAGTCGCCGAACTTGGCCATGACGAACCCCTCCAGCTCGTCCTTGGGCGCGTTCGGAATGATGTTCACCACGCCGGCGGCGGCGTTGCGCCCGAACAGCGTGCCCTGCGGCCCCTTGAGCACCTCGACGCGCTCGATGTCGGAGAACGGCACCGTGATCGCCGCGCGCGGCAGGTAGACGCCGTCCAGGAACGAGGCCACGGACGGATCGCCGCCGGTGCTGATGTTGGAGCTGAAAATGCCGCGGATGGTGATGCCGTTCTGGGTCACGCCGCCGCCGTAGACCTCCTCTCCCATCTCGAAGCCGGGGATGTAGGACTGGATGTCCTCCAGGGTCAGCGCGCCGGTGCGCTCGATATCCTGGAAGGTGAAGGTGTCGATCGTCACCGGCACGCTCAACTCGCTCTGCTCGCGCTTCTGCGCGGTGACGACGATCTCCTCCAACTCCAGGTTGCGCGGCGCCGCCCAGCCCGCGCCGGCGGCGAGCGCCGCGCCCAGCGGCAGGGCGGCGTGCAGCGCGCGGCGCATCCTCGAAAGATGGTGCATGTCCGTCTCCCCCCGGTTCGCGTGACGAGGCCGTGCGCTTACTTCTTGACCTTGTTCAGCAGGTACTCCGCGACCTTGAGCCGCACCTCCGGCGAAAGGTGGTCCTGCGGCGGCATCGGCGGAAAGTCCACGCGCTTCTTCATCGGGTTGGCCAGGTAGTCGGCGATGCCCTGCGGGTTGCCCTCGTACTGCGCCTGCAGCGCGATGGTCGGCGGCCCGATCATGCGCATGTTGTAGGCGTGGCAGCCGGCGCAGATGCCCTTGTACAGGTGCTCGATGCGGCCCTCGTCGTTGGCGATGGTGCGCGGCGCCACCTTTTCCGCCAGGCGGTGGCTGCGGACGTTGGCGGTGCCGGCGGCGCCGCAGTCCGCCCACTTCTTGACGCCGAAGGTGGTGTAGCGATCGCGGCCGGCGATGCACTTGTCGGGGGCCTGGGCGCTGCCCGGCGCGGCGAGGATGTCCGGGCCGCGCTTGGAGAACTGCGACAGCATCGCCGCCTTGACCTCGGCGACCGGGTCGGCGCCGTTGTCGAACATCAGGTTGTCGAGCACCTTGGTGCGGTCGGGGTTGGGCTCGGACTCCGGGTCGCTGGCGATGTCGGTGATGAACGAAAGGTCGGTGACGACCACGCCGGCGGTGTTGTTGCCGCTGACGATGTTGCCCTCGATGACGACGTCGTCCGCCGCCATCACCACCACGCCGATACCCACCGGCAGCTTCGACACGATCGAGCCCGGCGCGCCGAAGTTCGGCGTGTTGTTGTTCACGATGAAGTTGTTGCGGATGACGATGTCGTAGGCGGTCTTGATCGGCAGGCCCGGCGTGATGAAGGCGAGGATGCCGGCGGTGTTGTCGTGCGCGTAGTTGTTCTCGACCAGGTTGTGGCGGCTGTTCTCGATCTCGATGCCCGCGACGCTGCCGAACACCTCGTTGTTGCGCACGTCGATGTGGTCGCACATGCCGACGTAGATCGCCGCGTCCGAGATCCGGCTCAGGACGTTGTATTCGATGACGCCGTTCTGCCCGAACTGCGGGAAGATGCCGTAGACGCCGGCGTCGTCGATCACGTTGTAGCGGATCGCGAAGTTGTTGCCGGCCTGGCCCATGATGCCGTTGCCCTTGTAGCGCACGATCTTGAGCCACTCGACGACGATGCCGTTGCCGGAGTAGAGGATGGCGTCGTTGCGCTTGCCTTCGCCGTCGAGCGTGGGCCACTTGCCTTCGACCACCACGCCGCGCAGCGTGATGTCGTCCTTGTCGACGTACACGCTCTCGCGGTACTGGCCGGGATGGATCAGCACGACGTCGCCGGGCTTGGCGCGCTTGACCGCCGCCTGGATCGACTCGCCGTCCTTGACCGCGATCTCGGCGGCGGACAGCGGGGCGGCGACGGCGACGAGCAGCAGCGGCAGCAGTCCTCGCAGGATGGCCTTCATGAGCTAGTTCTCCTCGATTCGCGTTCGGTATGCGGCGGCCGCGGTCGCGCCTTGCGCCGGACCGCCGGTCGTTTCTTGCGGAAGGCCGCCGCCGCCCGGCGCCAGGCCGGAAGGCACGCGCGCCGGAATCTGCGGCGTGTAGCGCTCGTCGGTGAGCGTTTGCAGGAAGTCGACCAGCCGGTCGATCTCGCGCTCGGCGAGCTTGGGTTCCCAGATGTGCCAGTGCAGGCTCAGCTTCTCCCCCGGCGGCACCGCGTGGCCGCGCCCGCCGTTGTAGAACGCCACCGCCTCGCGCAGCGTCTTGAATCGGCCGGAATGCATGTACGGCGCGGTGCGCGCGATGTTGCGCAGCGACGGCACCTTGAAGCCGCCGCGCTGCGAGGCGTCGCCGCCGATCTTCTGCGCGCCGGGATCGAAGGCGCGGCCTTCCGGCTCCGGCGTGCCGATCACCGCGATCTGCTGGTTGGTGAACAGCGGCGGCGTGTGGCACTCCGCGCAGCGCGCGACGAACGAGCGGAACACGTTCATGCCCTCGATCTCGCGCTCGTTCAGCGCCTCGTGGAAGCCGGCCGCGTAGAGGTCGTAGCGGCTGTTGAGCGACACCAGCGTCGACTGGAAGGCGGCGAGGGCGGCGTACACCTGCTCCGCCCGGATCGTGCCGTCGCCGCCGTAGACCTGGCGGAACAGCGTGCGGTACGCGGGGATGGCGTTGAGCGATTCCGCCAGGCGCTCGGGCGAGTTGCCCATCTCGTTGGCGGCAAACAGCGGACCCTGCGCCGGCTGCTCCAGGGTCGGCGCGCGCCCGGCGCAGGTCAGGCGCTTGAGGAAGCCGACGTTCCACAGGCTCGGCGTCGAGCGCCCGGTTTGCAGTCCGTTGACGCCGGGGCTCAGCGCCAGGCCGTCGGCGAAGCCGCGCTCCGGGTCGTGGCAACTGGCGCAGGCGAGGCTGCCATCCACCGACAGCACCGGATCGAAGAACAGCAGCCGGCCGAGGTCGATCTGCTGCGGCGAAAAGCCCTCGCGCAGCGGCGGCAGGCCGGTCTGCGGGCCGCCCACGCCGGCGCCCTGCAGCGAGTCGAGGCCGCGGTACAGGCTGCGCAGCCGGCAGCCGCCGTCTTCGAGCGCGAAGCCCGCCGGGCAGACGTCGTTGAGCGTCCATTCCACCGCGTCGCCGCGCGGCGCGGCGGCGTGCGCCGCCGGCAGCAGCAGCAGCGCCAGGATCGGCGTGCGCAAGCGCATGACGGGCGCTAGGACTTCAGGGTGCCGATGTACGCCAGAACGTCGCGCGTGATCGCCTCGTCGGGCAGCGTCGGCGCCATGATGCGCATCTGCCGGCCGTGGCGGTCCTGCGGATGCACGCCGCGCACGCCGTTGCGGAAGTGCGTGAGCTGCCGCAGCAGGTACCAGTCGTCCACTCCCGCCAGCGCCGGGGCTTCGAGCAGCGCGTTGCCCTCGGCGTTCGGGCCGTGGCAGGAGCCGCACAGGTTGCTGTAGAAGTCGGCGCCGCGCTTCACGTCGCCGCCGATCGTCGCCGCCGGCCGGCGCGCGTCGAGCTTGTCGATGTAGGCGACGACCGCATCGACCGCGGCATCGTCGGGCAGCGTCGCCGCGATTGCGGCCATCTGCGCGCCGAGCGTGTCGTCGGCATGCTTGCCGCGCAGGCCGGTGCGGAAGTTGTGCAGCTGACGCTTGAGATAAGCCGCGTCGAGTCCCGCGAGCGTCGGCGCGTTGAGCGCCGGCATGCCGCCGCCGTCGGCGCCGTGGCAGCCCTGGCAGGCGGCGAACAGCTCCTTGCCGCCGGCCGCCTTGCCGGCGCCGAGCAGGCTCTGCGCCTGCTGCGCGGCGGCCGCGCTGTCGGCAGCGACCTCGGCGCGATCCGGCTTGCTGTCCCCGCAACCGGTCATGAAGGCGGCCAGCGCAAGGCCGGCCGCAGCCAACATCCGGATTCGTCCCGGTGCTCTCATCGCGTTCTCCCCCAGCGTCCGACGGACTCGCACGCGGCCGCATTCCCTGGCTGCGGCACTCGCGACCCGATCTGGCTGTCCGGTTGTCGCAGCGTTGCGAGGCGGGGGCGCGTATCGCCCCCTGTCCGGCACGCTACGCAAATTGCGGCGGGGGAGGGTTGACTTATGTCAAACGAGGGGAAGACGAATTACGCGGCGCGCCGGCTCGCGCATTATCGTTGCGCCGCAGCAACCGCGGATCGATCTGGATCATCCCGCCGCCGCGGGAGCTTGCCTCTTGATCCGTGGCCGGCTAACATATCGAACATAAACGATACGACAGCGATCATGAAGTGCCTCGTCGCAGCCGAACTGCAAACCTTCCTCAAGGCGCTGGCCAGCGAGACGCGGCAGCGACTGCTGATGCTGTTCATCGACGGCAAGGAGCGCACGGTGAACGAGGTGGCGGCCGAGGCCGGGCTGAGCCAGGCCGCGACGTCCGAGCATCTTTCGGTGATGCGTCAGGCCGGCCTGCTGCAGTGCGAGCGTCGCGGCAAGGAAGTGATTTACCGGCCCGACCGCCAGCGCATCCTGCTCCGGTTGACCGAGCTGCAAGGCCTGTTGGTGCGCTGCTGCTGATTTGTTTGTGCCAATCATATCGTCGTATAACGATGTACCGATAGGAGGTTCGATCATGCCTCTGCTCCCCGCGCGTCTGTCCCAGGCCGAAGTCGTCTCCGCGTACCGCCGCATCGCGCCGCTGTACGACCGGTGGGCCTACCTGACCGAATCGCGCGCGCGCCGCCGCGCGGTTGAACTGGCCGCGGTGCGCGCCGGCGAGTCGCTGCTCGAAGTGGCGGTTGGCACCGGCCTGCTGTTCCGCGACCTCGTCGCGCGCAATCCGGATGGCCGCAACGCTGGCGTCGATCTGACGCCGGCGATGCTGGAACGGGCGCGCCGGCGCGTGCACGGCATGCCGGCCCGCAACGTCGAGCTGCGCCAGGGCGATGCCTTCGCGCTGCCCTATGCCGACGGCGCCTTCGACCTGCTGGTCAACGCCTACATGTTCGATCTGCTGCCGGAGGGCGACTTCGTGCGCGTGCTTGCGGAGTTCCGCCGCGTGCTCAAGCCGGGCGGACGCCTGGTCCTTACCAACATGGCCCAGGCGGAACGTCTTGGCGAGCGCTTCTACGAGACTATCTACCGGCTCAACCCCGCCTGGATGGGCGGTTGCCGCGGCGTGGCCCTGGCGGGGCCCGTGGCCGCGGCGGGCTTCACCGGCGTGCGCCGCGAACGCCTGAGCCAGATGGGATTCCCGTCGGAGATCATTACCGCCGTCAAGTAGCGCCCGGCGCGCCGTTTGCGGTCAGGGCGCGGCCTGCGCGGGTCGCCACATGCGCCACACCGGCGGGCAGCCGCGCGCCGGCGCGGCCTCTTCCACCACCTCGAAGCCGAATTGCCGGTAGAAGGGCAGGTTGCGCGCGCGCGAGCTTTCCAGGTAGGCGGGCATGCCTTCCCCGTCGACGCGCCGCAGCGCCTCGCGCATCAGCAGTCCGCCGCGGCCCTTGCCCTGCAACTCCGGCGCGACCGCGATCGCGAACAGGTAGTAATGCGGCTCGCGCGGCCGCTTGCGGTTCATGAAGGCGTCGATGGCCAGGCCGTTGCGCACCGCGCGCAAGCCGCCGTGCCACGTCAGCGCGCGCGCGAGGGCCAGGGTGCCGCGCAGGCCATGGGACTTGGCCGCGCCCGGCGGCAGCCACAGCGTGCCGGCGCGGCCGTCCGCGGTGCGGTGGCCGAAGCCGCGGACGAGGTACAGATATCGCGCCATCGCCCGGAACGACGGGCGCATCGCCGCCACGCCGTTGAAGGCCCAGAGATTCACCGGGTCGTCGGCGAACGCCTCGGCGATCACGTCGCCGATCAGCGGCCACTCCCGCGCTTCAAGCGCGACCACGTCGGTGCGCGTCATTTCCACCCCCTGAGTTGAGCCCGGCGCCGGCGGGCGGCCGGACTGGCTTTACAAGCCGGACTCCTTCTTGAGCTGCATGATGGCGATCGCCACCGCGCTCGACGCCTGCACATAGGCGGAACCGGCGCCGAGCATGGTATCGGCCTCCCCGTATTTCCGCGCATTGATCGCGTGGGCCACCTTGCCGGCCTCGACATGGAATGCGGCGTGCTTGGCAAGGCACTGCGCGTAGCCGGGCAGCGTGCCGTGCGTCGCCTTGCCCTCGCCGTGCAGCCATTTTCCGAGTTCGCAGCAGTTGTCCTTGGCGATGGTTGCCGCGTCCATGCTTTCGTGCCGGCCGATCGCGGAGCGGAACTTCACCTTCCACTCGGCGTGCTTTTCGATGGCATGGTTCAGGTCCATTGCGATCTCCTTCATCGGTTGGGCGGCCGGCCGAACGGCCGGCGCCCGCAGCTGCCGCGCGCGGCAGCTGCGCGGCCATGATCCGCGCGCCGGCGCCGCGGCGACTTGACCTGTGTCAATCGGCGTGGGCGCTCAGGGCCGCAAGACACATGAAGCATTCATCATGACGCCGAGGCCGCAGGCGCCCATGGCGGAGCAGCCTGTCGCCATAGCGGCGCGTCCTACGGCAGCAGGTCCTTTTCCGCCTGGACCACGGCGGCCAGCGCCGCCGGGCACACCTCGGTCATCCAGGTGCGCACCGGCCAGGTCGGGTCCGGCGCCGGCGCGTCGTGCAGCGGCGCATAGCCGTGGTCCCACGCTCCCCAGCCGCCCTGGCGGCAGAGCGAATCCGCCACGAACCAGGCCTGCTGGTCCGGGTCCTGCGGCTGGTACCAGTCGCCCTTGACGTAGCCGACGATGCGCTCGACCTCCGCGTTGTAGGCGGCATCGCCCTGCAAGCGCCCCTGGTAGCTGCCGTGACCTTCGGCGAGAAACTCCATTTCGGCGGCGTTCTCCGTCAGCGGAATCGTCAGGTACTCGCCGACGAGGCTGGTGCCGAAGTTCCAGCCGGTGCCGGAATAGCGCGCCGAGCGGAACAGCGCCTCGCGCAGCTCGTGCACCGTCAGCAGGCCATCCTTGAGCGCGCAGTCGGCATTGGCGGCGCCGCAGCCGGCCGGGCCGGACGCGATCGCGCCGCCGGCCTGCATGCGGCTGGCGCCGGGCAGGGCGCTGCGCAGGCGGTAGAGCGCCTCCGCGTAAATGCCGGCGACCACCGGTGCCGCGTTGGACGTGCCGCCGAAGGCCTCTTCCTGCGTCGTGCTGCCGTTGCCGCCGTAGGCCGAAGGGTAGCCGTCGCCGACGCTGGCGATGTCGGCGGGCTTGCCGTGGCCGGTGTAGTTGCTGCCGTCGGTTGGCGAAATGGCGCCCACCGTGACGATCCAGTCCGGCCCCTTCTGGCTGCTCAGCAGGTTCGTGTGCGGCACGCTGAAGTCGTTAAGCAGGCCGTTACCGCCGGAAAAGAAGATCGACTGGCCGCGCTCGATCGTCCGCCGCTGCAGGTCGGTATCGCTCTTGGCGTAGATCAGGTCGCGCACGTAACCGCCGACGATGCTGGAACCGAAGGAATTCGTCTGCAAGTCGATCCAGTCCTGCTTGGAGACCCATTCGTCTGCCATTTCGCTGGGGCCGTGCACGTAGACCAGCAGGCAGTTGGGGCAGGTGCCGTAGATGTTGCCCGTGCTGACGCTGGAGGTGCCGATGCCGTGGCTGGATTGCGCCCAGGTGTCCAGCGCGCCGGCGCCGTCGCCGAAGGTGACGTGGCCGATGACCTTGGTGCCCGGCATCCAGTAGTAATTCACGTCCTTGTTGTCGGTGCCGTGCGAGATTTTCACGCGCCACTGCTTCGAGTCCCTGGAATGCAGCACCGCCGTGCTCTGGTGCGGATTGTCCGGCGTCAGCGTCAGGTTCATGCGCGTGTAGCTCGCGAACGCAGCCGCCCCCGGATGCCCCGGCAGCCAGGTGCCGGGGTCCTGGTCCAGCGGCAGATCGTCGGACGGGTCCGCGTTCCGGTGCTGCGGCATGTGCGCCGCGAGGAAGTCGAAGTGATACGGGTTGACGTTCGAGTCGATCACCGCGACCACGACCGCGTCGTCCACGCCCGCCTTGGACGTGAACGCCGCCGCGCCGGCCTCCGCCGGCACGCTCGACCCGCAGCCGGCCAGCCCCAGACACGCGCAAAGCCCCATCGCCGCGCCAAGCGCGCGGAAAGCGAATGATTTCATCTCCAGCCCCCGGATATCCGCCGCGGCGGCATGCGCCGCCTTGGTCAAGATTGAAAAGAGACCGGATGCCGGTCCCCGATGGCGGAATTTTATGACAGCCGATGCGGCTTTATGCTCCCCCCTCCCGCCCAAAATAGTTGACCGGCGCGCCTGCACGGTCATCGGCCCAGGTCACGTTCGCGCGCCCGTCCGGGCCGATGGCGATACTGAGGAAATCGCCCAGGCTGTAGTCGCGCCCCAGCAGCAGGCAGATCAGCGTGAGCTGGCAGGCTTCGCCTTCATGTACGATGCTGCGGGAGACCTGCGCCTGTTCGAAATGCGGGGTCGCGCCGGCGGCATCGCGGCTGCGAGCCAGTACGACCGTCCACTGCGCGGCGGGATCGGTGAAATCGTCGGTGGCGGCCGTGTACCACGCGACATCCAGCCGTCCGGCCTCCGCCGCCGCCGCGGCGGGCAGGACATTGGCGCGATTGCCGGCGACCTGGTCCACCGCAAACGGCCCTTGCCAGGTCCGCCCGCCATCTGCCGAGCGTCGCATCAGGATGTGCGTTTCATTGCCCGCGTCCGCGTGCGAATAGACGATGTAAATCGTGCCGGCCGCGTCGATCGCATCCGCAATGAAGAAATGCCCATTGCGCTCCGGTGGGACGACCGGGACCAGCGACCAACTCGCGCCTCCATCGTTCGAACGCGCGAGCCAGATCTCGAATGCGATGTCGTCAATATCGTCGAGTCCACCGCTACCGGCGATGCGCGGCAACAACCCGGCGCAGTCCGCGACCGGCACCGCGGCGTAGGCGAGGTAGAGCGTCTGCGCGTCACGCGGGTCCGGCAGCGGCCGGGCGGGCACGTTGAAGCAGCGGCGCGCGCCCTCGGGATCGGCGGCCAGAACGTTGCTCAGGGGCAAGAAGGATTCGCCGTTGTCCGTGGAGCGCATGAACCAGAGGCCCGGACCCGCGCCGCCGGGAGGGTTGATATAGGCGAGATAGACCACACCGTCGCCGGCGGCGGCCAGCCACGGCCGGAACGAGGGCGCCCCGGCCCAGGCCGGGCCGTCGTAGACGCCGCCGTGGTCTATGGAGGTAAACACATGGTTGCTCGCGCCGGCGTTCTGGTTGCTGTTGACCACGAACACGCTGCCATCGTCCGGCGCCACGATGACGTCCGTGTCGTCGGACGAGCCCGGCGGCATGGCATCGAAATCCCGCAACGCCGTGAAACTCCGCCCGCCGTCCTGCGATTGCCACAGGGTGGGAACCGAGTCGCCGTTTTCGACGGGCGTGTGCGGCGACACCACGTAAACGTAGCGGGCGTCATTCGGATCCACCGCGATGCCGGGCGATGCGGAGCCGGGCCCCGGCAACGCGACATTCAGGAAGGGCGCCACGCCGACATTTCCTGCCGACGGATGCGGTGTTGCGGACTGGTTCTGGCACGCAGCGACCAGCGTCAACGTGCACAGCGCCAGATATCTTTCAAGTCTTTCAAGCATGAATCCCCGCTCCCCCCTTGCGGGCCGCCGCACGTTGCACCGTTCGCCACGATACGCATCCGCATCAATATCACGATGATCCAGATCAAGTTTCCGCGGCGTACATGTTGTCAGCCCGCAGCTTGATGAAGAAACCATAATGGAACCATAATGGTTGCGAACGAGGATGCTCCTATGCCTACGACCTTGACGCTCAAGAACATACCGGACGATATCTACACGCGCCTGAAGAGGTCTGCCGCGGCACACCGGCGCAGCCTTAACAGCGAGGCGCTCGTGTGTCTCGAAGCCGTGCTTATGCCGGGGCATATTGCGCCCCCTGAACGTCTGGCTCGTGCTCGCGCATTGCGCGCATCTCTGCACGGCAAGTTCAAGGCTCGCGACATCGACGCCCTCAAGCGCGAGGGCCGCCGGTGATTGTTGTAGACACGAACATCGTGGCCTACCTCTACTTGCCCAGCGATTTAACCGAGTCGGTTGAAGCCTTACTGGAACACGAGCCGGACTGGGCAGCACCGCTGCTCTGGAGAAGCGAGTTTCGAAATATTCTCGCCGGGTACATGCGGAGAAAGACCATCACGTTTGAGCAGGCGCAGTCCATTCAACTTGAGGCAGAGAGCCTGCTCGCGGGAAACGAGCATGAAGTGGACTCGCGGCATGTTCTGGAACTCGTGCGCGATAGCGATTGCACAGCCTATGACTGCGAGTTTGCTGCGCTTGCCATGCGCCTCGGAGTAAAGCTTGTTACGGCGGACTCTAAGCTTCTACGTGCTTTCCCGAAGGTGGCAGTCGCTCTTCCTGGGGGCTGACGCCGTGGTTCAGCCCCGCGGTGGGGGAAAAGGGGGGGAAAGGGGTCGGGGGGGGGAAAAGGGGGAAAAGGGGTCGGAGTAATTGCACAACTTATGGTTACTCCGACCCCTTTTCTTCCTTCTTTACATTACATTCCCTTCAGCAATAAGAGCGTTTATCCGGCCAGTCCAGCGTACACATTCTGCACGTCGTCGTCCGCATCAATCGCGTTCAGGAAGGCCTCGACCTCCGCGCGCTCCGCTTCGCCCAGGGCGACGGGATTTTTCGCGCGATACCCGAGTTGGGCTGATTGCACGGTGAAACCAAAATTCGGCAGTGCCTTGCACACGGCATCCAGATTGGCCGGCTGCGTATAGAAGATCGTGGCTCCGCCGTCGCCGCTCTCCAGATCGTCAGCACCCGCTTCAATCGCCGCAACTTCCGCATCCTTGTCTGGCCCGGTGGGCGCCGCCTCGATGATGCCGAGGTGGGCAAAGTCCCATGCCACTGATCCGCTCGCGCCGAGTTGGCCGTCCCGGAAAAGCATGCGGATGTTGGTGTAGGTGCGGTTCACGTTATCGGTCAGGCATTCGACGATGACCGGGACGCGGTGCGGCGCAAAGCCTTCGTACGTCGCCTTTTCAAAGTGCACCGCATCACCGAGCAGCCCGGCGCCCTTCTTGATGGCGCGCTCGATGTTGTCCTTGGGCATCGAAGCTTTCTTGGCCTGCTCTACCGCCATGCGCAGGCGCGAGTTCATTGCCGGATCAGCACCGCCGCGTGCGGCCACCATGATTTCCTTCGAGAGCCTTGAGAAAATTTTGCCGCGCTGGCTGGCTGCGGCTTCCTTAAGTTTCGTTTTCCACTGTGCGCCCATCTGCTCACCCGCTAACTCGGAAAGACAAACATTTTAGATGACTTATCCCATTCGTGGCTGGAGATAAATATGGGACGCACGATGAAAATCGGACGCACACGTTCGTAAAAATAAACGTGTGCGTCCCCTTATTTCACCTATTTCACAGGTGTTTCGCGCCAAGCTGCTGCGCGCGCTCGCCGACGCCGGAGCGTCGATCCCGGCGGGACTGCCGCACAAGTGGGTCGTGGATTGCCGCAACGTCGGCCGCGGCGGGCCGGCGCTCGACTACCTGTCGCGCTATCTG
>JACPFV010000049.1 GCA_016182805.1 Gammaproteobacteria bacterium | reverse complement strand
GCGCACACGTACTCTGTGCGCTACGGCCCCCAGAACGATACGGCCGGAACGGTTTATATCGGGCAGAGCGGAGGCGCAAACAACGTATTTTCGACCGCCAGAATCGCCAGCATGACCGTGAAGGAGATCAAGCAGTAAGAGGGGAAGCGACCCCGACGTGTTGCGAGCACGCCGGGAGATGTCAGAACACGGTCGAGACCCGGCTAATCCATAGGAGTGGTTTGCGGCAGCCTCAAAACAGCGTCAACATGCCTTCGAATGCGCTTTCTCACCGCAAAATTAGTGCATCAAACCAAGTGTCGGAACGCATCAATCCAAATGGCGCCTTACACGTCGGGGTGCGCTTTCTTTGGTTCCTTTCTTTGCCGCATAGCAAAGAAAGGAACCCGCCCAGGAAGGGCGGAACAAAAAGGACCTGACGGAGAGCCAAACGGCCTGAAAGCGGAGCGTAACCACCGCCCTCCGTTAGCACGAATCCCTCCCCCTACCCGCTCCCGGCGGCTCCGGCATCCATGCCTCTCGCCGCACTTCCGCCATCCTGGCGGTCGCAGGGGGAGGAGGAGAAGCGAGGAATCAGAGGTCCCGCAGCAGGGCATTGATGCCCACCTTCTTGCGCGTCTTCTCGTCCACCTTCTTCACGATCACCGCGCAGTTCAGGTTGTAGCGCCCGCCGTCCCTGGGCAGCGAGCCGGCGACGACCACCGAGCCGGCCGGCACCCGCCCGAACAGGGTCTCGCCGGTCTCGCGGTCGTAGATCGGCGTGGACTGGCCGATGAACACGCCCATCGAGATCACGGCACCCTTCCCGATCACCACGCCCTCGACGATCTCGGAGCGCGCGCCGATGAAGCAGTCGTCCTCGATGATGGTCGGGCTGGCCTGGAGCGGCTCCAGCACGCCGCCGATGCCGACGCCGCCGGACAGGTGCACGCGCGCTCCGATCTGGGCGCAGGAGCCGACGGTGGCCCAGGTGTCGACCATGGTGCCTTCGCCCACGTACGCGCCGATGTTGACGTAGGACGGCATCAGGATCGCGCCGGGCGCGACGTAGGCGCCGCGGCGGATGGCGGCCGGCGGCACCACGCGCACGCCCTGCGCGGCGAAGCGCACCGCGTCGTAGGCCGTGTACTTGAGCGGCACCTTGTCGTAGCCGTGCAGCGCGCCCATCTCGATCGGCGCGTTGTCGTGCAGGCGGAAGTACAGCAGCACGGCCTTCTTCAGCCACTCGTTGACCTTCCAGCGCTGGGCAGGATGCCCGAGTGCCGACGGAGCAACAGGATGTTGCGTGTCCGACGGCCTCTGGGCAGGATGCCCGAGTGCCGCCGGAGCAACGGGATGTTGCGCTTCCGACGGCCCGGCGGCGGTCGGCTCGGCGACGCGCGCGGCGCCGCTGTCGAGCAGGTCGATGGCGGCGTTGACGGCGCCGCGGACGGCGGTGTCGGTCTTGTTGAGCGTTTCGCGCGCCTCCCAGGCGCGTTCGACAGCGGCTTGCAGTTCGGCGGGGTTCATGCGGCGGCCTTGGCGGCTTCGGTGGTGGGATCGGAGCGGGACAGCGAGCGCACCAGGACTTCGCGCAGCTCCTCGAGCGTCGCTTCGTCCGCGATCGGGCGATGCTGCTTGTCGGTAATGTAGAACACGTCCTCGGCGCGCTCGCCGATGGTCGCGACCTTGGCGGCGTCGAGCAGGATGCCGCGCTTCTGGAAGATGCGGCCGATCATGGACAGCAGGCCCGGCTGGTCGGGCGCGACCAGCTCGAGCGCGGTGCGGTTGCGCGCCTCGTCCTGGGAAAAGAACACGGTAGTCGGTGTATTGAAGTGCCGGAGCCGTCGCGACACTCGGCGGTTGACGTCCACCACCGAGATGTTCGGATCGGAGATCACCTTGCGCAGCGCCGCCTTGATCTCGTCGTGGCGGTGCGACTGGGCGATCGGCGAGCCGTCCTCCTCCATCACCGCGTACGAGTCCAGCGTGTAGTGGTCCGCGGTGGTGTTGAGGCGCGCGTCCAGGATGTTCAGCCCGAGCTGCGCCAGCACGCCGGTGGTCAGGCCGAACAGGTGGTCGCGGTCGCGGGTGTAGATGAACACCGTGGTGCCGTGACCGGCAAAGGACTGCACCAGGACCAGCGGCAGCTCGGCATCGCGGGCCTGCATGATCTCCGGCAGGTGCCAGCCCAGCTCTTCCGGCGAGTGGCGCAGGAAGTAATCGTCCTCGAATCGCTTCCACACCGCCTCGGCCTGACCGGCCTTGATGCCGCGGCCGGCCAGGAAGCCCAGCGCCAGGTGCTTCTGCTCGGCGACGCGCTCCGCGGTGCTGACCGGGTTGTGCAGGCCGCGCTCCAGCGCGCGCGCGGTGGCCTTGTACAGCTCGGTGAGCAGGCTGGCGCGCCAGGAGTTCCACAACGCCGGGTTGGTCGCGCGGATGTCCGCCGTGGTGAGCAGGAACAGGTAGTCCAGCCGCTGGCGCTCGCCCACTTTGCGCGCGAAGTCGAGCACGACCTGCGGGTCGGTCACGTCCTGCTTCTGCGCGGTCAGCGACATCAGCAGGTGGTTGCGCACCAGCCAGGCGACGAGGTCGGCGTCGGCGTGCGACAGGCCGTGCTCCAGGCAGAACTGGTGCGCGTCGGACGCGCCCAGCTCGGAGTGGTCGCCGCCGCGGCCCTTGGCCATGTCGTGGAACAGGCCGGCCAGGTACAGCAGCTCCTTTTTCGGGATGCGCTCCATCACCTCCGAATGGAAGGGCAGCTCGGCGCGGAACCGATCCATCGCCATGCGCCGCAGGTTGCGCACCACGTACAGGGTGTGCTCGTCCACGGTCAGGGTGTGGAACAGGTCGTACTGCATGTGGCCGATGACGTTGCCGAAGCTCGGCAGGTAGCGGCCGAGCACGCCGTAGCGGTTCATGCGCCGCAGCGCGCGCGTCAGGCCGCGGCCCTCGCGGAACATCTCCATGAACAGCGCCTTGGCCTTGAGGCTGTCGCGCAGCGCGCTGTCCACCAGCTTGCGGTCGCGCCGCAGCAGGCGCAGGGTCTCGGCGCGGATGCCTTGCACGCCCGGATGCTGCTGCTGCAACAGGAAGATCTCGATCAGCGCGTGCGGGGCGCGGCGGAACACGCTGTCGGATCGCGCCTCGATGAAGCCGCCGTTGATCTGGAAGCGGGCGTTGAGCACCTTGGGCTTTTCCGCCGTGGCCGGCCGCAGGATCGCCTCCTCGAACAGTTGCAGCAGCATGTCGTTCAGGCAGGACAGCGACTTGATCGTGCGGTAGTAGAGCTGCATGAACTGCTCGACCGCGCGGTTCTTGTCGTCGTCGACGTAGCCGAACAGGTTGGCGATCTTGATCTGGTGGTCGAACAGCAGGCGGTCCTCGTGGCGGCCGGTCAGCATGTGCAGCGCGAAGCGCACGCGCCACAGGAAGTCCTGGCCCGCGAACAGCTCGGAGCACTCCGCCGCCGAGAGAAAGCCCTTGTCCTTCAGCTCGGCCAGCGTCTGCGCGCCGAAATGGCGCTTGGCGACCCAGGCGATGGTGTGGATGTCGCGCAGGCCGCCGGGGCTTTCCTTGACGTTGGGCTCCAGCTTGTAGCCGGTGTCGTCGTACTTGGCATGGCGCTTCTTCTGCTCGTCCAGCTTGGCGCGGAAGAACTCGTCCACCGGCCACATCCGGTCCGGCGTCATGCCGGCTTGCAGCTCGGCGTAGAGGCCCCGGTCGCCGACCAGCGGGCGCGACTCCATCAGGTTGGTGATGACGGTCAGGTCGCTGCCGGCGATCTTCAGGCACTCGTCCACCGTGCGCACGCTGGAGCCGACTTCCAGACCGATGTCCCACAGGAATTGCAGAAATTGCTCCAGGCCGGCCTTGTGCGTTTCCACCGCGCCGGGCGCGTGCAGGACAAGCACGTCCACGTCGGAATGCGGCAGCAGCTCGCTGCGGCCGTAGCCGCCGACCGCGATCAGCTCCAGCCCCGCCGTTTCCGCCGGCAGGAACCGCAGCCAGGCTTCGCGCAGCAGTTCGTCGACCAGGAAGGCGCGGGCGTGCACCAGCGATTCGGCCGGCGCGCCGTCCTGGAACAGGGAATAGAGCCGCTCCGTGCCCCACTTGAGCGTGTCGCGGAACGCCGGGACCGGCTTGCCGTCGGTCTTGAGGCGCGCGCGGATGGTGCGGGCGGAAAAGACCGCCGCGTCGTCTTCGATTTCGAGTTCAAGGCCCATGGGTCCGCTCAGGCCCCCTGTTCCAGGGTCGTGAGGACCTCGTGGCCATCCGGCGTCACGAGGATAGTGTGCTCCCACTGGGCGGACAGCGAGTGGTCCTTGGTGACGACGGTCCAGCCGTCGGGCAGCAGGCGCACCTCCGGGCGGCCGGCGTTGATCATCGGCTCGATCGTGAAGGTCATGCCGGGGGCGAGCTTCATGCCGGTGCCCGGCTGGCCGTAGTGCAGGACCTGCGGCTCCTCGTGGAAGACGCGGCCGATGCCGTGGCCGCAGTATTCGCGCACCACCGAGAAGCCGCGCGCCTCCACGTAATTCTGGATGGCATGTCCGATGTCGCCCAGCGTGGTTCCGGGCCGCACCTGTCGGATTCCCTCCCACATCGCCTCGTAGGCCGTGTCCACCAGGCGCCTGGCCAGCACGCTCGGCTCCCCGATGCAGAACATGCGGCTGGTGTCGCCGTGGTAGCCGTCCTTGATGACGGTAATGTCGAGGTTGACGATGTCGCCTTTCTTGAGCGTCTTCGGGCCCGGAATCCCGTGGCACACCACGTGGTTGACGGAAGTGCAGATCGACTTGGGAAAGCCCTTGTAATTCAGGGGCGCCGGCACGCACTTGAGGGTATCGACGATGTAGTCGTGGCACCGCCGGTCCAGCTCTTCGGTGGTGACGCCAGCGCGCACGTGCGGCTCGATCATGCGCAGCACGTCGGCCGCGGCGCGGCCGGCCGCGCGCATCAGGCGCTGTTCTTCGGGGGACTTGACGGTGACGGACATGAGGGCAGGGGACCGGGGGACGGGGGCAGGGGGCGACGAGAGGCGGCGGTTGCAGTTCCGCCCCCTTGCCCTCCGTCCCCCGTACCCTGGATTCAATGGGGCAGGCATGGTATAAAGCGCGCCGCTTTTAGGCAATGACGCAGCCTGGAGGCAACTTCTTAATTTTGCGTCAAATCCATCCGCATCCCCCTTGGGTGAGCCTGAACAGGGATGCGGTCTGCCCAACCCAAGGAGTACACATGGCGAATATCACCATGCGCCAGCTGCTGGAAGCCGGCGCGCATTTCGGTCACCGCACGCGTTACTGGAACCCGAGGATGGAGCCCTTCATCTTCGGCGAACGCAACCGCATCCACATCATCAACCTCGAGCAGACGCTGCCGCTGCTCAAGGACGCGTGCAACTTCGTCGGCCGCCTGGCGGCCAACGGCGGGCGCATCCTGTTCGTCGGCACCAAGCGTGCGGCGCGCGAGGCGATCGAGGCCGAGGCCCAGCGCTGCGGCATGCCGTACGTGTCCCAGCGCTGGCTGGGCGGCACGCTGACCAACTTCAAGACCATCAAGGGCTCGATCAAGCGCCTGAACGAGATGGAAAAGCAGATCGCGGACGGCACGGTCAACCGCCTCACCAAGAAGGAACAGCTCAACTTCAACCGCGAGCTGGAAAAACTCAAGAAGTCGCTGGGCGGCATCAAGGACATGACCTCGCTGCCGGACTGCCTGTTCGTGATCGACGTCGGCTACGAGAACATCGCCGTGTCCGAAGCCAAGAAGCTCGGCATCCCGGTGGTCGCGGTGGTGGACACCAACTGCGATCCGGACGGCATCGACAGCGTCATTCCGGGCAACGACGACGCCACGCGCGCGATCAAGGTGTACGCGCAGTGCCTGGCCGAGGCGGTCATCGAGGGCCGCGGCACCAATACCGTGGGCGCGCGCCCCGACGAGTTCGTCGAGGTGGTGGACGAGGACAAGGCTGCCGCCAAGCGCAAGCCGCGCAAGCCGGGCGCCGAGCGGGGCGACAAGCCCGGGCGCGGCCGCCGCTCCGAGAAGGGGGCCGAGTGATGGTCACGGCGCAACTCGTCAAGGAACTGCGCGAGCGCACCGGCGCCGGCATGATGGACTGCCGCAAGGCGCTTGAGGCGACCGCCGGCGACCTCGACAAGGCGGCCGAGAAGCTGCGCATGGACGGCGCCGCCAAGGCCGACAAGAAGGCCTCGCGCACCGCCGCCGACGGCATCGTCGCGATCGCCGAAAACGCCGGCGCCGTGGCGCTGGTCGAGGTCAACAGCGAGACCGATTTCGTCGCCAAGGGCGCCGACTTCCAGGCTCTGGCCAACGCCGCCGCCAAGCTGGCGCTGGCGGCCGGGCCGGCCGACGTCGAAGCCCTGTCGCAGCAGAAGGAAGGCGCCCAGACACTGGACGAGATCCGCCGCGCGCTGGTGGCCAAGATCGGCGAGAACATCACGATCCGCCGCTTCCAGATCGTGCCCAAGGCCGCCGCCGCGACCGCGATCTACGTCCACCCGGGCGCCAAGATCGTGTCGGTGGTGACGCTCGACCAGGGCGACGCCGAGTTGGCCAAGGACCTGGCGATGCACGTCGCCGCGTCCGCGCCGCGCTTCCTGTCCGGCAACGACGTCCCCAAGGACGTGCTCGACGCCGAGCGCAAGATCGTCGAGGCGCAGTCGGCCGAGCAGGCCGCCGGCAAGCCGGCCGAGATCGTCGCCAAGATGCTCGACGGCAAGCTGCGCAAGTTCGTCGCCGAGATCACGCTGCTGGGCCAGCCCTTCGTCAAGGACCCGGAGCAGACGGTCGAGAAGCTGCTCAAGGCCAAGGGCGCCCAGGTCGCGCGTTTCGTGCGTTTCGCGGTCGGCGAGGGCATCGAGAAGAAGGCCACCGACTTCGCGGCCGAAGTGGCGGCCGCCGCCAAAGGCTAATCCGCAGTAAAATCCGCGCGCCCAAGCAAGGCCCCGGCAACGGGGCCTTGTCTTAGGTGATCGCCCCTCGCCAAGGAGACACGTTTGAGCACGCAGCCTGCCTACAAGCGCATCCTGTTGAAGCTCTCGGGCGAAGCCCTGATGGGCGATCTCGACTACGGCATCTCGCCGGACGTCATGACCCGGCTCGCGCAGGAGATCAAGGACGTCTCCGAGAAAGGGGTCGAGGTCGCGCTGGTGGTGGGCGGCGGCAAAATCTTCCGCGGCGAAGGGCTGGCGCGCGCCGGCATGGACCGCGTGACCGGCGACCACATGGGCATGCTGGCCACGGTCATCAACGCCCTGGCGCTGCAGGACACGATGGAGCGGATCGGGCTCTACTGCCGCGTCATGTCGGCGCTGCGCATCAACGAGGTGTGCGAGGACTACATCCGCCGCCGCGCGGTGCGCCACCTGGAGAAGGGTCGCATCGTGATCTTCGCCTCCGGCACCGGCAATCCGTTCTTCACCACCGACTCGGCCGCCGCGCTGCGCGCGATCGAGATCGGCGCGGACCTGATGCTCAAGGCGACGAAAGTGGACGGCATCTACACCGCCGATCCGAAGAAGGACAAGAAGGCCACCAAGTACGCCGAGCTGAGCTACGACGAAGTGCTGGACCGGCGCCTGGCGGTGATGGACCAGACCGCGATCGTGCTGTGCCGCGACCACAAGATTCCGCTGCGGGTGTACAACATGAACAGTCCCGGCGATCTGATGAAGATCGCCCTGGGTGCCCAGGACATCGGCACCCTCGTCAAGTAAATCCGGAGATTCGACCATGCTCGACAAGATCAAGCGCGAAGCGACCGACCGCATGGGCAAGGCGGTCGACAAGCTGAAGCAGGAATACAAGCATCTGCGCACCGGCCGCGCCAACGCCGGGCTGCTGGACCACATCAAGGTGGATTACTACGGGGCGGAGCTGCCGATCTCGCAGACCGCCAACGTGGTGGTGGAAGACGCCCGCACGATCTCGATCACGCCCTGGGAGAAGCCGATGGTGGGGGCGATCGAGAAGGCGATCCTGGCCTCGGACCTCGGCATCACGCCCAACACCGCCGGCGGCGTCATCCGCATCATCATGCCGCCGTTGACCGAGGAGCGTCGCAAGGACCTGGTCAAGGTGGTCAAGCACGAGGCGGAGCAGGCGCGCATCGCGATCCGCAACGTGCGGCGCGACGCCAATCAGGAAATCAAGGAACTCGGCAAGAAGAAGGTCATCACCACCGACGAGGAAAAACGCGGCGAAACCGAGATCCAGAAGCTCACCGACCAGTTCATCGCCAAGGTGGACGAGGCGGCGGCGGCCAAGGAAAAGGACCTGATGTCCATGTGACCTGCGGAGTCGGGAGTCGGAACGGCCCCCGACTCCCGGCTCCCGACCCCGCCATGACGTCCACCCCTCCCCCAACTCCGCCCGAAGCCGTCCCCGCCCACGTCGCCATCGTCATGGACGGCAACGGGCGCTGGGCCAAGAAGCGCGGACAGCCGCGCGCCTTCGGCCATCGCGCGGGCGTCAAGAGCGTGCGCCGCATCGTCGGCGAGTGCCGCAAGCGCGGCGTGCGCGCCCTCACCCTGTTCGCGTTCAGCCAGGAGAACTGGCAACGCCCGGCCCTGGAAGTGACGCTGCTGATGCAGCTGTTCCTGCAGACCCTGGCGCGCGAGATCGAGTCGCTGCACAAGAACGACATCCGCCTGCGCTTCATCGGCGAGCATCAGGACTTCCCGGCCGACCTGCGCACGCTCATGCGCAAGGCCGAGAAGCAGACGGCGAAGAACAAGTCGCTGGTGCTGGCGATCGCGGTCGGCTACGGCGGGCAGTGGGACATCGCGCAGGCCGCGCAGGCGCTGTGCCGCGAGGGCCAGGCGATCACGCCGGAGGCGCTCGAATCGCGCCTGGTCACGGCCGGCCTGCCGGCGCCGGACCTGATGATCCGCACCGGCGGCGAGCAGCGCATCAGCAACTTCCTGCTGTGGCAGCTCGCCTATACCGAGCTGTATTTTTGCGACACCCTGTGGCCGGATTTCGGCGAAGCCGAATTCGACCGGGCCTTGCAGTGGTACGCTGGCCGCGAGCGGCGGTTTGGCCGAGTGCCGGAGGGCGCCTGATGCTCAAGCAGAGAGTACTGACCGCGCTGGTGCTGCTGCCGATCGTGCTGGGGGCGATCTGGCTGCTGCCGACCCCCGCCGTGTTCGCCCTGTTCGCGGCGGCCGCGCTGATGGTCGCCTGGGAATGGGCGGCGCTGATGCAGTTGCCCGCCCAGGGGCCGCGCAACGCCTACCTGGCGGCGACCGCGATCCTGCTGGGGGCCGCGTGGCTGGGGCGCGGATACTGGCCCTGGTTCATGGCGGCGGCCTTCGCCTGGTGGTGCCTGGCGTTCTTTCTGCTGTTCGGATTTCCGCGCAATCTCCAGGAGCACCGTCCGGGCGCCTGGCGCCTGGGACTGCTGGGCCAGATCCTGGTCCTGCCGACGATTCTGGGCGTGGCGGTGCTGCACGGCATGGAGGACGGGCGCCTCAAGCTGATCTACACCCTGGCGCTGGTCTGGGTGGCCGATACCGGCGCGTACTTCGCCGGGCGCGCGCTGGGCAAGCACAAGCTGGCGCCGCAGATTTCCCCCGGCAAGACCTGGGAGGGCGTGGCCGGCGGGCTGGCGTTGTGCGCGGTCTGGGCGCTGACCGCGGGGGCCTTCGCATTCAAGGCGCAGGGAGCCGAGCTGGCCGTATTGCTCGTGCTGTCGATGCTCGTCGCGGGCGTCTCGATTGTCGGCGACCTGACCGAAAGCATGTTCAAGCGGCTGGTCGGGGTGAAGGACAGCGGCACGCTGCTGCCCGGACACGGCGGCATGCTGGACCGGGTGGACAGCCTGCTGGCCGCGGTTCCGACCATGGCGCTCGGCCTCTACCTGACAGGTCTCTGAATGCAGGGGCTGTGCGTCCTGGGCGCCACCGGCACGGTCGGGCGCAACACGCTGGACGTCGCCCGGCGCCATCCCGACAAGCTGCGCGTCGCGGCCTTGGCCGCCGGGCGCGACGCCGACGGCCTGTTCGAGCTGTGCCGCGAGTTCCGGCCGCGCCTGGCGGCGCTGGCCGATCCGGCGGCGGCGGCGCGCCTGCGCGAGCGCCTGGCCGCGGCGCACATCCGCTGCGAAGTCCTGGCCGGGCCGCAGGGCCTGGAGGACGTGGCGCGCGCGCCGGACGCGACTCAGGTCATGTCGGCCATCGTCGGCGCCGCCGGCCTGCTGCCGACGCTGGCGGCGGTGCGCGCCGGCAAGCGCGTGCTGATCGCCAACAAGGAGCCTCTGGTGATGGCCGGGGCGCTGGTGATGGCCGAGGCCGCGCGGCATGGCGCCACCATCATCCCCATCGACAGTGAACATAACGCCATCTTCCAGTGTCTATCTGGGGGTGTCGGATCGGCAAACGGGCCCAAGGGAGTGGCCCGGCTGATCCTGACGGGCTCAGGAGGGCCGTTCCGGGAGACGCCGCTGGAGCAGTTGGCCGCGGCGACGCCGGAACAGGCGGTGCGCCATCCCAACTGGGTCATGGGGCCGAAGATTTCCGTGGACTCGGCCACCATGATGAACAAGGGACTGGAACTGATCGAGGCGCGCCAATTGTTCGGTGTGGCGGAGGAGCGCATTGACGTCGTGTTGCACCCCGAAAGCGTGATCCACTCGCTGGTCGAGTTCGTCGACGGCTCGACGCTGGCCCAGCTCGGCCAGCCCGACATGCGCGTGCCGATCGCGCACGCGCTGGCCTGGCCGGAGCGCTGGGAGTCCGGCGTCGGCGGGCTGGACTTCGCACGCCTGCGCGAGTTGCGCTTTTCCACGCCGGATGCCCGGCGCTATCCCTGCCTGGGACTGGCGCGGGCCGTGCTGCGGCAGGGCGGTGCGCTGGCCAACGTGCTCAACGCCGCCAACGAGATCGCGGTCGAGGCGTTCCTGGGGCGCCGCATCGGCTTCACCGGCATCGCGGAGCTGATCGAGCGCACGCTCGACGCCGCTGCCGGCGCGGGCCTGCCGGCCGGCGCCACGCTCGACGAGGCGCTGGCGGTGGACCGCTGGGCGCGCGAATGGGCCGGTGCGCGCCTTCGCGGGCGCGCGGCGCAGGTGGCCGGCCATGCTTGATTTCGCCTGGTCGCTCGCCGCCTTCGTCGTCACCATCGGACTGCTGGTCTCGTTCCACGAGTTCGGCCATTTCTGGGTCGCGCGCAAGCTCGGCGTGAAAGTGCTGCGATTCTCGGTCGGCTTCGGCAAGCCGCTTTGGCTGCGCCGCGGGCGCGACGGCGTCGAGTACGTGCTCGCCGCGATCCCGCTGGGCGGCTACGTGAAGATGATGGACGAGCGCGAAGGCATCGTGCCGCCGGCGGAGCTGGGCCGCGCCTTCAACCGCCAGCCGGTGGGCAAGCGCATCGCCATCGTCGCCGCCGGCCCGGCGTTCAACCTGCTGCTGGCGATCGTGGCGTACTGGATGGTGTTCGTCGCCGGCGTCAGCGGCGTTCGGCCGGTCCTGGCCGAGCCGCCGGCCGCCTCGGCGGCGGCGCAGGCCGGGCTGCGCGAGGGCGACGAGGTCCTGCGCCTGCACGGCCGCGAGGTGGCAAGCTGGCAGGCGCTGCGCACCGAGCTGATCGACGCCGCGCTCAACGCCGAGCGCCTGAGCCTGGACGTGCGCGACGCGCAGGGCGGCGTGCGCGGCGTCGAGCTGTCGCTGGCGGACGTGCGCGTCGACCCCGAGTTCCTGTTCGGCGACCTCGGCCTCCTGCCGTACGACCCGCCGACCCCGGCGGTCCTGGCGCAAGCGGTGCCGGGCGACCCGGCCGAAGCGGCCGGCATCCGCGCCGGCGACCGCCTGCTGTCGTTCAACGGCGCGCCGATCGAGTCCTGGCAGCAGTGGGCGCAGTGGCTGCGCGCGCATCCGGGCGAGGTGGTGAAGCTGCGGGTGCAGCGCGGCGCCGAGACCCTGGAAGCCGAAGTGATCGTCGCCCGCGACGCTTCCGGCGTCGGCCGATTCGGCGCGCGGGTGGAGGTGCCCGCCGGGCTGTGGGACAATCTGCGCGCCGAGCACCGCTTGGGTGCGATGGAAGCGCTTCCCGCGGCGGTGGCACAGACGTGGAACATGTCGGTGCTGACGATCAAGATGCTCTATCGCATGGTGCTCGGCGATGTGTCCGTCAAGAACGTCAGCGGCCCCATCCAGATCGCCCAGATCGCCGGCTATTCGGCCAGCGTGGGGCTGGTTTCGTTCCTGAGCTTCCTGGCCATCGTCAGCGTGAGCCTCGCGGTGCTGAACCTGCTGCCGGTTCCGGTGCTCGACGGCGGCCATCTGCTCTACTACCTGGTGGAGCTGGTCAAGGGCTCGCCCTTGTCGGAAAAGGCGCAGGCGGTGGGCCAGCAGATCGGCCTCACGCTGCTGCTGCTGTTGATGGGACTGGCGTTTTACAACGACATACAACGATTGATCGGCTAGACGGCTGAATACCGAATGCGAAGAACACCTCTGGGGAGGATGGGCCTTTTTGCGCTCCTGGGTCTGGCGTTTTCCGCCGCCGCCTGGGCGATCGAACCGTTCAAGATCGAGCAGATCCGCGCGGAGGGCCTGCAGCGGCTTGAATTGGGCACGGTGCTGTCGTATCTGCCGCTGGCGGTCGGCGACGAGCTGAACGACCAGACCTCGCGCCAGGCGATCCGCGCACTGTACGCCTCCGGCCTGTTCCAGGACGTCGAGCTGCTGCGCGACGGCGACGTGCTGGTCGTGCGCGTGCAGGAACGGCCGGCGATTTCCAGCTTCTCGATCGACGGCAACGAGAAGATCGGCGGCGACAAGCTCAAGGAATCGCTCAAGGAGATCGGCTTGGCGGAAGGCGAGCCGTTCAAGAAGGCGCTGCTCGACCAGGTCGAGCAGGAGCTGCGCCGGCAGTACTATGCGAACGGTTTCTACGACGTCGAGATCGCCACCGACGTCAAGGACGAGCCCGGCAACCGCGTGAGCCTCAAGATCAAGGTCACGGAAGGCCGCGTCACCCACATCAAGGACATCAACATCCTCGGCAACAAGGCGTTCACCAAGGAAGAGCTGCTGGAACAGCTCAAGCTGGAGCCGACCGACTGGGTGCCGTTCCAGAAGTCGGACCGCTATTCCAAGCAGCAGTTGCTGGGCGACCTCGAGTCCCTGACCTCGTACTACCAGGACCGCGGCTACCTCAAGTTCAGCGTCAGCTCGGTGCAGGTGGCGCTGTCGCCGGACAAGGAAGACATCTACATCACCGTCAACCTCGAGGAAGGCGACGTCTACCGCATCAAGAACCGCCGCTTCGCCGGCGAGACCATCGTCAACGAGGACTTCCTGTACCGCCTGATCTCGACGCCGGAAGGGTCGGTGTTCTCGCGCAAGGAGGCGACCGAGAGCGCCAACCGCATCGAGGCGGCGCTGGCCGACATCGGCTATGCCTTCGCCGAGGTGCAGCCGATCCCGGAGGTCGACGAGGCGGCCAAGGAAGTGAGCCTGGTGTACCAGGTCCAGCCGGGACGGCGCGCCTACGTGCGACGCATCAGCTTCGCCGGCAACGCATCGACCAACGACGAGACGCTGCGCCGCGAGATGCGCCAGCTCGAGGCCTCGCCATTCTCCAAGAGCGCGGTGGAGCGTTCGCGCGTGCGCCTGGCGCGACTGCCGTTCATCGAGGAGGTGGAGGTCGAGACCAAGCCGGTGCCCGGGTCCGACGACCTGGTGGACGTCGCGTTCACGGTCAAGGAGCGTCCGCCGGGCTCGGTGCAGCTCGGCGTGGGTTACTCCGGCGCTTCGGGCTTCCTCGTCACCGGCAGCCTGACCCACACCAACTTCTTCGGCACCGGCAACCGCGTGGAGCTGTCGCTGGACAACAACACGCTGTCGCGGGCGGTCAGTTTCTCCTGGACCGATCCGTATTTCACCGAGGACGGCATCAGCCAGAGCGTGTCGGCGTACTACCGGCAGTCCGAGGGTCTCACGCGCCTGGCGTCCGGCTTTCGCACCAACGCCTACGGCGCGAGCCTGACCTACGGCATCCCGCTGTCCGAGTACACCACGCTGCGCGCCGGTGGCGGCATCGAGGACATCGCGGTCAGCACGTTCCCGGGCTCCAGCAGCGACGAGTTGCTCGAATTCGTGGTCGCCAACGGCGCGCGCTTCCTGAACTACAAGCTGCGCAGCGGCATCACGCGGGACACGCGCAACCGCACGATCTTCGCCGACCGCGGCGCGCTGGACCAGTTCAACGTCGACTTGGTCGTGCCGGGCAGCGATCTGCAGTACCTGACCGCCACCTTCCGCCACCAGCACTACCAGCCGCTGTTCGCCAAGCTGTTCGCCGAGTTCAACGCCAACATCGGCTGGGTCCAGGGCTACGGCGGAGACGACCCGCCACCGTACGAAAACCTGTTTGCCGGCGGCACGCGCACGGTGCGCGGCTTCCGCGAAGGCTCGCTCGGCCCCCGCGACAACTTCGACAACCCGTTCGGCGGCCGCTTCCGCACCACGCTGCAGAACGAGATCGTGATCCCGACGCCGATGGAGAGCGACGGCAAGTCCACGCGCCTGTCCGCGTTCTACGATATCGGCAACACCTTCGCCGATGCCGGCGACTGGACCTTCAGCGATCTGCGCCAGTCGTACGGCATCGCGTTCACCTGGTTCACGCCGTTCCTCGGCATCCTGGAATTGAGCTACGCTTTCCCGCTCGCCGAGCAGCCCGACGACGAGACGGATCGCTTCCAGATCACGTTCGGCGCTCCCTTCTGACAAATAGACGACGACCATCCAAGACCATGCGTAACCTGATCAAGCTGTCCGCGCTCGCCGCCGGCCTGGGCGCCGCCCTGTGGACGATTCCCGCCTCCGCCGAAGTCAAGATCGGCTCGATCCGCGCCGCCGAGGTGGTGCGCGAGTCGCCGCTCTACAAGAGCGCGGAGGAGAAGATGCGCGGCGAGTTCGAGAAGCGCCAGAAAGAGATGGAGGAGCAGGGCAAGAAGCTGGCCGCGGACATCGAGAAATTCAAGAAGGAGGCGGACCTGATCAGCGCCGACGAGCGCGCGAAGCGCGAGAAGGACCTGACCACGCGCCGCATCGACATGGGCGCGGCCGAGCGCAAGTTCCGCGACGACTTCGCCTCGCGCGACCGCGAGCTGACGCAGGACCTGATGAGCAAGGTCAAGGACGTGATCCAGCAGGTGGCGACCGAGAAAGGCCTGGAACTGATCGTGCAGGACCCGGTCTACGCCGCGCCGGGCATCGACATCACGGCCGAAGTGCTCAAGCGCCTGTCGGCGCAGTCCGCCGCCGCGGCGCCGGCCAAGAAGAAGTAGCGCCGCCGAGAACGCACGGAACGCGGGGTTTTCGAGTTTTTCTCCGCGGTCTGGGCACGCTCGGCGGTCAATCGACGATTCGGCAGGGGAGCGCCCGATGAGCCATACCTTGGGAGAACTGGCCAAGCGCTTCGGGCTTGAGGCCGTCGGCAATCCGGCGACCGCGATCGCGGGCGTGTGCACCCTCAAGCCGGGCAAGCCGGGTCACCTGAGCTTTCTGGCCAACCCGCGCTACCGCGCCGCGCTCGGCGCCACGCAGGCCGCGGCGGTGGTCCTGTCGCGCGGCGATGCCCAGGGTTTTTCCGGCAACGCGCTGGTCGCGGCCGATCCGTACCTGGCGTTCGCCCGCGTCGCGGCGCTGTTCGACGGCAGCCTGGAGTTCCAGCCGGGGCGCCATCCATCGGCGGCGGTAAGCGCCGCCGCCACCGTGCCGGCGAGCGCCCACGTCGGCGCCCATGCCGCGATCGAGGACGGCGTGGTGCTGGGCGAGGGTGTGTTCGTCGGCCCCGGTTGCGTGCTGCGCACGGGGGCGCGTGTCGGCGACGGCAGCCGCCTGGAGGCGCGCGTCTATATCGGCGCCAAGGTGCAGATCGGCAAGCGCGCACGCATCCAGCCGGGCGCCGTGATCGGCAGCCGCGGCTTCGGCCTGGCGCGCGGCCCGCAGGGCTGGGAAGAGGTGCCGCAGCTCGGCACCGTGGTCCTGGGCGACGACGTCGAGGTCGGAGCCAACACCACCGTCGACCGCGGCGCGATCGAGGACACGGTGCTCGAGGACGGGGTCAAGCTCGACAACCAGATCCAGATCGCCCACAACGTGCGCATCGGCAAGCACACCGCGGTCGCGGCCTGCTGCGGCATCGCCGGCTCGACGCGCATCGGCGCGCGCTGCATGATCGGCGGCGCGGTCGGCATCGCGGGCCACCTGCACATCGCCGACGACATCGTCATCATGGCGCGCTCCACCGTCACCAAGTCGCTGACCGCGCCGGGCGCCTACAGCGGCGCCTTGCCGGTGGCACCGGCGCGGGAGTGGCGCCGCCAGGTGGCGCGCCTGCGCCGCATGCACGTACTGGAGCGGCGCCTCGCTGAACTGGAACGGCGGCTCAACATAACGCCGCAAGGCGCGTCGCCCGAGGAGGGGGAAACGAGTGACGACCGAGACGATACTTAAGGCCAGCTTCGATCTGCGCGACATCCTGAAGCTGCTGCCGCACCGCTACCCGATGCTCCTGGTCGACCGCGTGCTGTCGTACGAGGTGGGCAAGTCGCTGACCGCGATCAAGAACGTGACCTACAACGAGCCGTTCTTCCCCGGTCATTTCCCGGAGGTGCCGACCATGCCCGGCGTGCTGATGCTGGAGGCGATGGCGCAGGTGTCCGGCCTGATCGCCGTGCTGGAAACCGGGTTGCGCCCGGAGTCCGGCTACCTGCTGTACTTCGCCGGCATCGACAACGCGCGCTTCAAGCGGCCTGTGATCCCCGGCGACCAGGTCAGGATGATCGCCGTGCTGGACAAGCACAAGCGCGACCTGTGGAAGTTCCGCACGCGCGCCACCGTCGACGACGAGCTGGTCTGCGAGGCCGAAATGCTATGCGTGCTCAAGGACGCGCGCCGACCGGAGACCGTGTAATGGCAAACCAGATCCATCCCACCGCGATCGTGGACCCGAAAGCCGAGCTGGACGGGGTCACGGTCGGCCCGTACACGATCGTCGGCCCCGGCGTGCAGATCGGCGCCGGCACCTGGATCGGTCCGCACGCCGTGCTGCAAGGGCCGATGCGCATCGGCCGCAACAACAAGATCTACCAGTTCTGCTCGCTGGGCGAGATCTCGCAGGACAAGACTTCGAAGCCCGAAGACCCGACCAGCGTCGCGATCGGCGACAACAACGTAATCCGCGAGTACGTCTCGATCCAGCGCGGCACGATGAAGGAGTACGACACCAAGCGCGGCGCGACCACGGTCGGCAGCGACAACTGGATCATGAACTACTGCCACATTGCGCACGACTGCACGGTGGGCTCCAACACGATCTTCGCCAACAACGCCAGCCTGGCCGGCCACGTCGGCATCGGCGACTGGGTGATCCTGGGCGGCTACACGCTGGTGTATCAGTGGACGCGCATCGGCGCGCACGCCTTCACCGCCTTCAGCGCCGGCGTGTCCGGCGACGTACCGCCGTTCGTGATGGTGCAGGGCAATCCGGCCAAGCCGCGCGCGATCAACAAGGAAGGTCTGCGCCGCCGCGGCTTCAAACCCGAAGAGGTGGAGCCGATCGAGCAGGCGTACAAGACGATCTACCGCTCCGGCAGGCTGATCGCCGACGTCAAGCGCGAGCTGGACGAGCTGGGGCGGCGCTCGCCCCACGTGAAGCTCATGGCGGACTTCATCGGCGCCGGGAAGCGGCCGCTGCAGCGGTAATACGCCGCTTCCATGCGGATCGCATTGGTCGCCGGAGAGACCTCCGGAGATATCCTCGGCGCCTCCCTGATCCGCGCGTTGCGGCAGCGGTTCCCGCAGGCGACGTTCTACGGCGTCGCCGGCCCGCGCATGCAGGCGGCGGGCTGCGAGGCGATCGAGAGCATCGAGGCGCTGTCGGTGATGGGGCTGGCGGAGGTGCTCAGGCACCTGCCGCGCCTGCTGCGCCTGCGCGCGGACCTGGTCGAGCGCTTCGCGCAGGATCGCCCGGACGTATTCGTCGGCATCGACGCGCCGGACTTCAACCTCGGCCTGGAGCAGTGCCTCAAAGAGCGCGGCCTGCGCACCGTGCACATGGTCAGCCCGACGGTCTGGGCCTGGCGCCAGGGGCGCATCCACGGCATCGGCCGCGCGGTGGACCTGATGCTGTGTCTGTTCCCCTTCGAGGAAAAGATCTACCGCGAGCATGGACTGCGCGTGGCGACCATCGGCCATCCCCTGGCCGACGAGCTGGACGATGCCGTTACGCCGGAGCAGGGGCGCGCCGCCCTCGGGTTACCGGCGCAGGCGCCGACCGTTGCCATCCTGCCGGGCAGCCGTCACGGCGAGCTGAAATACCTGGCGCGGTCGTTCGTGCAGGCGGCCGCGTGGCTCGCGCGGCGCCTGCCGGAGACGCACTTCGTCCTGCCGGTGGCCAAGCCCTCGCTACGGGCCGAGATCGAGCGGGCGGTGCGCGCGCACGCCCCGGACCTGAACTGGCACCTGCTCGACGGGCAGTCGCGCGAGGCGATGCGCGCCGCCGACGTGGTGCTGCTCGCGTCCGGCACCGCGACGCTGGAATGCCTGCTGCTGGGCCGGCCGATGACGGTGTCCTACCGCACCTCGGCGCCGACCGCCTGGCTGCTGGTCCATGCCGGCCTGCTCAAGATCGACCGCGTCAGCCTGCCCAACCTGCTCGCCGCCGAGCCGGTGGTGCCGGAGCTGCTGCAAGGCGACGCCACGCCGGAGCGCCTGGGGCAGGAGCTGTGGTGCCTGCTGCGCAATCCGGTGCTGCGCGAGCGCCAGCTGGAACAGTTCCATGCGGTGCGCGCCGCGCTGAAGCGCGACGCCGGCGCGCTGGCGGCCGACGCCATCGCCGAACTGGTGCGCGCATGACGGTTGCCGGCGTCGATGAAGCCGGGCGCGGCTGCCTGGCCGGGCCGGTGTACGCCGCCGCCGTCATCCTGCCGCCGGACGCCGTGCTCGACGGCCTGAACGATTCCAAGAAGCTGTCGGCGACGCAACGGGAAAAGCTGTTCCCCCGAATCCAGGCGCAGGCACAGGCGTGGGCCATTGCCTGGGCAACGGTCGAGGAAATCGAGCGGGTGAACATTCTGCAGGCGACCTTCCTGGCGATGCGCCGTGCGGTCGAGGCGTTGGCGATCCCGCCCGTGCGGGCGCTGGTGGACGGCAACCAGGCCCCGCCGCTGGCCTGCGCCGTGGAAACGATCGTGGACGGCGACGCCCTGGTGCCGTCGATCATGGCCGCCTCGGTCCTGGCCAAGGTGGCGCGCGACCGCGAGATGATGAGGCTGGACGCCGCGCATCCGGGCTACGGATTCGCCCGTCACAAGGGCTACGGCACCGCCGAGCACCTGGCGGCGATCCGCAGCCGCGGCCCCTGCGCCATCCATCGCCGCACATTTGCGCCCATCGCCCAGTTTGCGCTGGAATTCGCCGCCGCAACCGCCGACTCCCGACGTCCGTGACGACCCGATTCGTCCACCTGCATCTCCACAGCGAGTACTCGCTGACCGACGGCATCGTCCGCATCGAGCGGCCGGACGCCAAGTCGGACGACCCCAAGAAGCGTCATCTCGAGGAGCGCTTCAAGACGCTGGCCGAGCGCGCCGCCGAGCTGGGCTTCCCCGCCATCGCCCTGACCGACGCCGCCAACATGTTCGCGGCGGTCAAGTTCTACAAGACGGCCGAGGGGCAGGGGGTCAAGCCCATTCTCGCCACGGACCTGCTGGTTGGCGAGCGCATCGCCGGCGAGACCCCGGAATGGCTGACCGTGCTGGTGCAGAACGACACCGGCTACCGGAACCTGCTCAAGCTCCTGTCGCGCAGCTACACCGAGGGCCAGGGCCGCGGCCAGCCGACGGTGGCGCGCGAATGGCTCGCCGGCCACACCGAGGGCCTGATCGCGCTGTCCGGCGCCAAGGGCGAGATCGGCCGCGCGCTGCTGGCCGACCGCCTGGATCAGGCGCAGGCCGCCGCGGCGGACTGGCGCACGCTGTTCGGCGACCGTTTCTACCTGGAGATCGCGCGCTGCGGCCGCGCCGAGGACGAATCGCACCTGCGCGTCGCCGTCGCCTTCGGCCGGCTGGAGGAGCTGCCGGTGGTGGCGACCAACGACGTGCGCTTCCTGCGCCGCGAGGACTTCGACGCGCACGAGGCGCGCGTGTGCATCGCGCAGGGCCGCCTGATCGGCGACGAGCGCCGGGCGCGCGACTGCAGCCCGGAGCAGTACCTCAAGTCCGCCGACGAGATGGCGCAGCTTTTTGCCGATCTGCCGGAGGCCCTGGAGAACTCGGTCGAGATCGCGCGCCGCTGCACGATGACGCTGGCGCTGGGCAAGTACCACCTGCCGGACTTCCCGGTTCCGGCCGGCATGACGATGCCGGAATTCCTGCGGCAGCAGGCGAAGGAGGGCCTGCGCCAGCGCCTGCTGACCCTTCCGCAGCAGCGGCCGGAAGCCGAGTACTGGCAGCGGCTCGAATACGAGGCCGGCGTCATCGAGAAGATGGGCTTCGCCGGCTACTTCCTGGTCGTCGCCGATTTCATCCGCTGGTCCAAGAGCCATGGCGTGCCGGTCGGGCCGGGCCGCGGCTC
This sequence comes from Gammaproteobacteria bacterium, assembly GCA_016182805.1. Lineage (GTDB taxonomy): Bacteria > Pseudomonadota > Gammaproteobacteria > Nevskiales > Nevskiaceae > JACPFV01. The sequence goes on along the minus strand of JACPFV010000049.1, from coordinate 5,140 downwards.
CGGCGCCGGTTCGCTGGTCGCCTACGCCATCGGCATCACCGACCTCGACCCGCTGCCGTACGACCTGCTGTTCGAGCGCTTCCTGAACCCGGAGCGCGTGTCCATGCCGGACTTCGACGTGGACTTCTGCATGGACGGCCGCGACCGCGTCATCGACTACGTCGCCGACAAGTACGGCCGCGACCACGTCGGCCAGATCATCACCTACGGCACCATGGCCGCGCGCGCCGTGGTGCGCGACGTGGCGCGCGTGCTGGGCCATCCGTACGGCTTCGGCGACCGCGTCGCCAAGATGATCCCCGGCGGCCCGCAGGGCCTGACGCTGGGCGAGGCGCTGGACATGGTGCCGGAGTTGCAGCAGGCGTACCGCGACGAGGAGGACATCAAGGCGGTCATCGACCTCGGCATGCAGCTCGAGGGCATCACGCGCGGCGTCGGCAAGCACGCCGGCGGCGTGGTCATCGCGCCCAAGGCGCTGACCGCGTTCGTGCCGCTGTTCTGCGAACCGGGCGGCGGCGGCCTGGTCACGCAGTTCGACATGAAGGACCTGGAGTCGGTCGGCCTGGTCAAGTTCGACTTCCTGGGCCTGAAGACGCTGACCATCATCCAGGCGGCGGTGGACCTGCTCAACGCCAAGCGCAAGCCGAGCGAAACGCCGCTGGAAATCCTCAAGATCCCGCTCGACGACAAGCCGACCTACAAGCTTTACGAATCCGGCCTGACCACCGCCGTGTTCCAGATGGAATCCGGCGGCATGCAGCGCGCCTCGGTGGACCTCAAGCCCGACACCTTCGAGGACATCATCGCGCTGATCTCGCTGTATCGGCCCGGCCCGATGGAGCTGATCCCGGAGTTCGTCGCGCGCAAGCACGGCCGCGCCAGGACCGAATACCTGCACCCGGCGATGGAGGACTCGCTCAAGCCGACCCTGGGCATCTTCGTCTACCAGGAGCAGGTGATGCAGATCGCCCAGCGCCTGGCCGGCTACACGCTCGGCGGCGCCGACCTGCTGCGCCGCGCGATGGGCAAGAAGATCGCCTCCGAGATGCAGAAGCAGCGTGCGATCTTCACCGACGGCGCGAAGAAGAACGGCATCCCGGAGCAGACGGCGAGCGACATCTTCGACTTGATGGAGAAGTTCGCCAACTACGGCTTCAACAAGTCGCACGCCGCCGCCTACGCGCTGGTCTCGTACCAGACGGCCTGGCTCAAGACGCACCATCCGGCGGAGTTCATGGCCGCCGTGCTGTCCTGCGAAATGAGCCACACGGACACCGTCGTCATGATGATCGACGAGTGTCGCCGCATGGGGCTGAAAATCCTGGCGCCGGACATCAACCGCTCCGACTTCCGCTTCAAGGTCGTGGGTCCGAAGGAAATCCTCTACGGCCTGGGCGCGATCAAGGGCGCCGGCGAGGGCGCGCTGACCGGCGTGCTGGAGGAGCGGCAGAAGAATGGCCCCTTCACCGACCTGTTCGACTTCTGTCGCCGCATCGACTCGCGCAAGACCAACAAGCGCGTGCTGGAGGCGCTGATCTACTCCGGCGCGCTGGATGCCCTGGGTCCGAACCGGCCGAGCCTGCTCAAGAACCTGGGCGTCGCCTTGCAGTTCGCCGAGCAGTCGGCCGACGCCGCGAACCAGGTCGACCTGTTCGGGGTGAAGACGCCGGCCGCCGTGCAACCCATGCAGCAGACGCCGGACACCGACTGGCCGGAGCTGGAGCGGCTCAAGCACGAGAAGGACACGCTGGGCCTGTACCTTTCCGGTCACCCCATCGAAAGCTATCGCGCACTCATCGAGCAGGTCTGCACCGGTTCGATCAAGAAGGTGATCGAGATGGCGCCGGCGCCCGCGCAGGGCACCGACGGCGAACGCTTCGCCCGCCGTGGCCCCAGCGTGGTCGTGGCCGGCTGGGTGGTGGAGGTACGCAAATTCAGCCAGGGCACGCGCGCCGTGTTGAGGCTGGACGACCGCACCGGCCAGATTTCCGTGCCGCTGGGCATGGAGCAGATCGGCGCGCTGGGCGCGCTGCTCAAGTCCGACACCCTGCTGTTCGTCGGCGGCCGCGTCAGCGCCGACACCTTCACCGGCGGCTGGCAAATCCACCCGCGCGATCTGTTCGACCTGGACAAGGCGCGAGCGCGCTACGCCGACCGCATCGTCCTGCGCTGGCCCGGCGAGCGCGCGTTCGACGCCGAGGCGCTGGCCGGCGCGCTCAAGCCGGTGCGCGCCGCGCAGGGGTGTCCGATCACGGTCCGCTACCTGAACGACAAGGCCCAGGCCACGCTAGACTTGGGCGCCGAGTGGCGCGTCCGGGCGCTGGGGGAGGGGCTGGCCGCACTACGCCGTTTGGTCGGCGAAAACAATGTGCGGGTGCTGTACCGTCGCGCCGCCGTCGAATCCCAAGCCGATGCCTATGAATCTTAATTTTCTCGAATTCGAGCAGCCGATCGCGGAGTTGCAGCGCAAGATCGAAGATCTGCGCTTCACCACCTCCGGCAGCGAGGTCGACCTCAGCACCGAGATCGCCCAGCTCGAGGCCAAGAGCCGCTCGCTCACCGAGCAGATCTTCGCCCAGCTTTCGGCCTGGCAGATCGCCCAGCTCGCGCGGCATCCGCAGCGGCCGTACGCGCTGGACTACATCAAGGCGATTTTCACCGAATGGGAGGAGCTGCACGGCGACCGCACGTATCGCGACGACCACGCGATCGTCGGCGGCGTGGCACGGCTGGACGGCCGGCCGGTGGTTGTCATCGGCCAGCAGAAGGGGCGCGACACCAAGGAGCGCACCTTCCGCAACTTCGGCATGCCCAAGCCCGAGGGCTACCGCAAGGCGCTGCGCCTGTTCAAGCTGGCCGAGCGCTTCAATCTCCCGGTGCTGAGCTTCATCGACACGCCCGGCGCCTACCCCGGCATTGGCGCCGAGGAGCGCAACCAGTCCGAGGCCATCGCGCGCAATCTCTTCGAGCTGGCGCGCCTGCGCACGCCGGTGCTGGCGACCGTGATCGGCGAGGGCGGCTCCGGCGGCGCGCTGGCGATCGGCGTCGGCGACTACCTGATGATGCTGCAGTACGGCATCTATTCCGTGATCTCCCCCGAGGGCTGTGCCTCGATCCTGTTCAAGAAGGCCGACCGCGCGCCCGAGGCCGCGGAGGCGATGAAGGTCACGGCGCAGGACTTGCTGCAATTCAGGCTGATCGACGAGATCGTGCCGGAGCCGCTGGGCGGCGCGCACCGCGACGCCGCCGGCATGGCGCAGGCGCTCAAGGAGCGTCTGGTCGCCAACCTCGAGCGCCTGTGCCGCACGCCCCTGACCCGGCTGATGGCCGAGCGGCATCAACGGCTGATGTCGTACGGCACCTACGGGACGTGAGCCGAGCGCGCCGCTCCGCCGTTCCCCGCGCCGCTGTGGGAGGGGGCGGGGGGAGGGGGCGTGCGGAGAGCCAAACCGGCTTGGCGGCCGATGAAATTCTCGACGCGTACCGGTCCCTCGCGCCGCATGGCGATCTTTGGGTTGCCTTCAGTGGCGGCCTCGACTCGACCGTCCTGCTGCACCTGCTGAGCGCGGCGGGACTCCAGCCGCGCGCAATCCACGTCAACCACCAGCTCCAGCCGGCCGCCGCCGGCTGGGTGCGGCATTGCGCGCGCGTGTGCAAGGCGCTGCGCGTGCCGCTGACCGTGGCCAATGTCCGTGTGCCGTCCGACGACCCGGCCGGGCCGGAGGCCGCGGCCCGGCAGGCGCGCCGAGGCGCGTTCCGCAAGCACCTGCGCAAGAGCGACGTGCTCGCTACCGCGCACCACCGGGAAGACCAGGCCGAGACCCTGCTGCTGCGCATCTTCCGCGGCACCGGCCTGCGCGGCTTGGCCGCGATGCGGCCGGTCTCGGAGTTCGCGCCGGGCCGCCTGTGGCGCCCGCTGCTGGATGTGCCGCGCAGCGCCTTGCGCGCGTACGCGCAGGCGCACCGCCTGCGCTGGATCGAAGACCCGCACAACGACGACCCGCGTTACACGCGCTCCTGGCTGCGAGCGCAGGTCCTGCCGCTCCTGCGCCGGCGCTGGCCCGCGCTGGACGAGAATCTCGCGCGCCTGGCGCGGCTGGCGGCGGAGGCCGACGAGTTGTTGCGGGAGCAGGCGCGGGCCGACCTGGATCTGGTCGCGCCCGCGCTACCCTCTCCCCTTGCGACCGCCAGGATGGCAGAAGTGCGGCGAGAGGCATGGATGCCGGAGCCGCCGGGAGAGGGTGGCCCGAAGGGCCGGGAGAGGGGGCGCGCGGAGGGCAGAAGTGGCGGCGCGCCTGCCAGCCTTTCGGTCCCCGCCCTGCTTGGCCTTGGTGCCGCGCGGCGCCACAACGCCCTGCGCGCATGGATCGAGGCGCACGTCGAGGAACTGCCGTCGGCGGACTGGCTGGATCGGCTCGACCGGGAAGTCTTGGCGGCAGCGCTCGACGCGACGCCGATGCTCGCCCTTGGCGAGTACGAACTGCGCCGCTACCGCGACCGCCTTCACCTGATGCCGCGCCTGCCGCCCGCGCCCGGCGGCGTCGAGCTGGAGTGGAAAACCGCCCGGCTGGAACTGCCGCCCGGCTGCGGCCGCCTGCTCGCGGGACGCAAGCCGCAGGAGTCGCTGATCGTCCGTTTTCCGCGCGGCGGAGAGCGGATCAAGCCTGCCGGCGCGCGGCATACCCGCACGCTCAAGAACCTGTTCCAGGAGTCCGGCGTCGCGCCCTGGCTGCGCGAGCGCATGCCCCTGATCTATCGAGGTGGGCAATTGGCGGCAGTTGCCGATCTTTGGATGACCGCGGAATTCAAGGCGTATAGCGCGCAGCGCGGACTGGAGATTCGGTGGCGCCAGGCGGCCGAAATGAGCCTGTCCGCGGGCTTATATCAAGTCAACAACATGCGTGGCTGGCGTTGAGATGTGGCCAAGAGACAGGATTGCAACGACGGTATTGGTGGCATGGTCCGCGGAGTATGATTTTTCGGTAGCCCTGAAAGGATGGTAAGCGTCCGGCCTGACCCTCTGGCGATCGCCGCCACTCGAAATCAGAGTGCCGTCCACACCTGACGTGTGGACGCACAAGCGTCCACGAAGGAAATAAGTGGACACGAAGCGCGAAGGGGGAATCAGAGGCGAACGGCG
>JACPFV010000048.1 GCA_016182805.1 Gammaproteobacteria bacterium | reverse complement strand
CGTGAACCAACGGGAGCCAGTTTTCCCGGTCATCACGCGGGAGAACAGAACGCCGCAGGGTTACCGGTTACGTCGCGCCGGGTAACGTAGCGCTACCGTTCCCCGCCTCAAGAGCCTGAGGCGGGGCACTCGACTCTCAATGCGCCCGCGGCACCTCGGCCACCGGCGGTGCCGGCGGCGGGGTCGGGGCGGCTTCCGTCTCCGGACGTGGTTCCGGCAGGCGCTCCAGCGCGTACTTCCAGACCTCGTCGATCCAGCGCACCGGCTGGATGTCGAGCTTGCCCTTTATGTTGTCCGGGATGTCGGCCAGATCCTTGACGTTCTCCTGCGGGATCAGGACCTGGCGGATGCCGCCGCGGTGCGCGGCCAGCAGCTTTTCCTTGAGACCGCCGATCGGCAGCACTTCGCCGCGCAGCGTGATTTCGCCGGTCATGGCGATGTCGCTGCGCACGGGAATCCGGGTCAGGGCGGATACCATCGCAGTGCACATGGCAATGCCGGCGGACGGGCCGTCCTTGGGCGTCGCGCCTTCCGGCACGTGCACGTGGATGTCGGTCTTCTGGTAGAAGTCCGGCTCCAGGCCCAGCACTTTCGAGTGCGAGCGCACCACGGTCAGCGCCGCCTGGATGGATTCCTGCATCACGTCGCCCAGGCTGCCGGTCTGCGTCAGCTTGCCCTTGCCGGGCACTAGCGCGGACTCGATCGTCAGCAGGTCGCCGCCGACCTCGGTCCAGGCCAGGCCCGTCACCTGCCCCACCTGGTTCTTTTCCTCGGCACGGCCGAAGCGGAACTGCGGCACGCCCAGGTACTTGTCGAGGTTCTTCTCGGTCACGCGAACGGTCTTGTCGCGCGGCTTGAGCAGGACATCCTTGACCACCTTGCGCGCGATCTTGCTGATGTCGCGCTCCAGGTTGCGCACGCCCGCCTCGCGTGTGTAGTGGCGGATGATCGAGCGCGTCGCGCCGTCCGCGATTTCCAGCTCGTCCTCCTTGAGCCCGTTGTTCTTCATCTGCTTGGGGATCAGGTACTGCTTGGCGATGCTGACTTTCTCGTCCTCGGTGTAGCCGGGCAGACGAATCACCTCCATGCGGTCCAGCAGCGGCGCCGGGATGTTGAGCGTGTTGGCGGTGGCGATGAACATCACGTCGGACAGGTCGAACTCCACCTCCAGGTAGTGATCCTGGAACGTGCTGTTCTGCTCCGGGTCGAGCACCTCCAGCAGCGCCGACGACGGGTCGCCGCGGAAGTCCATGCTCATCTTGTCGATCTCGTCGAGCAGGAACAGCGGGTTCTTCACGCCGACCTTGGCCATGTTCTGGATGATCTTGCCCGGCAGCGAGCCGATGTAGGTGCGCCGGTGGCCGCGGATCTCGGCCTCGTCGCGCACGCCGCCCAGGGACATGCGCACGAACTTGCGGTTGGTCGCGCGCGCGATCGACTGCCCGAGCGAGGTCTTGCCCACGCCGGGAGCCCCGACCAGGCACAGGATCGGCGCCTTCATGCGGTCGACGCGGCTTTGCACGGCCAGGTACTCGAGGATCCGTTCCTTGACCTTCTCCAGGCCATAGTG
>JACPFV010000008.1 GCA_016182805.1 Gammaproteobacteria bacterium | reverse complement strand
CGCAGGGCGTGCGCCAGCTCGTGCGCGGGCTGCGCGCAGGCGGCCACCGCGATGCCGGCCGCAGCCCAGCCCGCCAGCGCCGGCGGCGGCGCGGCGCCGTCGGCGACCACGGCCAGGCGCAGCCCGGCGCGGGACAGTTCGGCGGGCGCCGCGCGGTCGAGGGTGGAAAGGGCGGCCGCGCCCAGCACGGCAACCGGGCTGGGATGGACCGGGTTGAAGAAGCCGGCCGTCAGCGGGCGGCGCAACGGCGGCGCCCGCCGCGGCGCGTGGATCGTCGAAAAGCCGAAACGCTCCGCCAGCCGCGACAGCAGCGCGGCGGCGGAGCGCGCAGGGACAGGCGTGCGGCGGCTCAGAAGGTCAGCTGGCGAACAGGTCGAGCAGCGCCTTGTCGTCCTTGGCAGCGCGCGCCTTCTTGCAGAAGTCCTCGTCCGAGAACTTCTCGGCGATGCCGGCCAGGTGCTTGAGGTGCTCCTCGGTGGCGTTGGACGGGACCACGAGACCGAAGATCAGGTCGACCGGCTGGCCGTCGTGCGAATCGTAGTCCACCGCGTGCTTCAGGCGCACGAAGGCGCCGACGCTGTTCTGCACCGCCGGCAGGCGGCCGTGCGGGATGGCGACGCCGTGGCCCAGTCCGGTGCTGCCGAGCTTTTCGCGCGCGACCAGGCTGCCGAAGATCTCGTGGTCGCCGACCGCCGAGCCCTTGGCCAGCAGGCGCGACAGCTCTTCCAGCGCCTTCTTCTTGCTGGTGACGGCGACGCTGGATACGACGCGCTCGGTCGTAAGGATGGTGGAAAAGTTCATGGAATCGCTCCTGGCTCCCTAAGAGAGAGCCCGGCGCGGGGCCGGGCTCGGTAAGCGCCGTATTTTACCCTAGCTCAGCCGGACACCCGGGAGTCGTCCTGCGCGCCCTGGGAGTTGCCTTTCTGGGCATCCTTGGCGTGGTGGTCGCGCACCTTCTCCTTGAGCCGGCGCGTCTGGCTGTCGAGCTTGTCGGCCAGCAGGTCGATCGCCGCGTACATGTCCTCTTCCACCGCTTCCGCGTGCAGGTCGGCCCCGCGGGTGTGGACTGTGGCCTCCGCCTTGTGGCGGAGCTTCTCGACGGACAGGATCACGCTTGCACCGATCAGATGGCCGAAGTGCCGTTCCAGGCGCTTCAGCTTGGTCATCACGTAGTTGCGCAGCGGCGGCGTGAGATCCACATGGTGTCCGGAGATGTTCAGATTCATCGCGTTCTCCTCTGAAACCGGCCCGGGTCGGGATTGATCGGGCCTCGACTAGGTTCTGCGTTCATGCGAGGGCGGGATGCCCAGCGCCTCGCGGTACTTGGCGACGGTGCGGCGTGCGACCTGGATGCCCTCCTTGAGCAGGACTTCGGAAAGCTGGCTGTCGGACAGCGGCTTGTCCGCCGCCTCCTGGCCGATCAGGCGCTTGATCATGGCCTGGATCGCGGTGGCGGAGCAGGTTCCGCCGCCCAGCGTCTGCACATGGCTGGAGAAGAAGTATTTCAGCTCGTAAAGACCGCGTGGCGTCAGCATGTACTTGTTGGCGGTGGCCCTGGACACGGTGGACTCGTGGATGCCCAGTCGCTCCGCGATGTCGCGCAGCACCAGGGGACGCATCGCTTCGTCTCCATACTCCAGGAAAGCGCGCTGCTCTTCAACGATGGACTGGGCCACCCGCAGGAGAGTATCGTTACGGGATTCCAGGCTGTTGATGAAATAGCGCGCCTCCTGCAGGTGCTGCTTGAGCGTCTGCTGGTCGCGCGAGCTGTCGGCGCGGCGCACCAGGCCCAGGTAGTGCGAATTGATGCGCACCTTGGGCGCGATGTCCGGGTTCAGCGAAACCTTCCACCGGCCGGTGTGCTTGCGCACGATCACGTCCGGCGCCACGTAGTCCGACTCCACCGACTGGTACGGCCGTCCCGGGTGCGGCTGCAAGGACTGGATCAGCGCCAGCACGCGGCGCACGCCGTCGGCGTCCAGCTCCAGCACCTTGCCGATCGCCGCCTCGTCGCGCCGCGCCAGCAGCGGCATGTGCTCGGCGACCAGCTTGAGCGCCGCCGCGCGCTCCGGCGTCTCTTCCGGCAATTGCCGCAGTTGCAGGCTCAGGCACTCGGCCAGGTCGCGCGCGCCGACGCCCGGCGGATCGAAGTCCTGCACGATGGCGAGCACGCGCTGCATCTGCTCGCCCGACAGGCCCATGGCGTGCCGGAAGTGCTCGCAGGCGCCGTCCCAGTCCTCCAGGTAGCCGTCCTCGTTGATCGAGTCGATCAGGTGCTCGGCGACCTGCGCCTCCCACTCGTGCAGAGGCGCCAGCCGCGCCTGCCACAGCAGGTGCTCGCGCAGGGTGGTGCCGGTGTGCAGGTTGGCCTGGCGGAATTCGTACAGCTCCTCCGCATCGGCCGCGGCGCCGCCGGGCGCGGAAAAGTCGTATTCCTCCGCCCACTCGACGTCCACCGCCGCGTCCTCGGCGGCGGTCTCGCGCTCGGCGGCCTCGGCCGGCTCCGATGCCGGCTCCGGCCGGCTCCGATGCCGGCTCGCCGGCGGCGGCCTGCTCGATGGTGGGGCCGCGGTCCTCGTCCTCCGCCAGCTCGAGCATGACGTTGGACTCCACCGCCTGGCGGATCTCCTCCTGCAAGTCCAGGCTGGAGAGCTGCACCAGGCGGATCGCCTGCTGCAAGGCCGGCGTCATGGTCAGCGCCTGACCGACCCGTAGGGAGAGGGATTGCTTCATCCGCAGCCAACTGGATGCTGGGCGCCTATCTTACTCCCGCGCCGTGCCGCCAGAACGCCGTTCAGAGGCGGAAATCCTCGCCCAGGTAGACCTTGCGGACGGTCTCGTCGGCCTCGATCTGGCGCGGCGTGCCCTCGGCGATCACGCGGCCTTCGTTCAGGATGTACGCGCGCGCGCAGATCTTGAGCATCTCGCGCACGTTGTGGTCGGTGACGAGCACGCCGATGCCGCGCTGCTGGAGGTGCAGCACGATGGTGTGGATGTCCTTGACCGCGATCGGGTCGACGCCGGCGAACGGCTCGTCGAGCAGGATGAAGCGCGGGTTGGCGGCCAGCGCGCGCGCGATCTCCACGCGCCGCCGCTCGCCGCCGGACAGCGCCATGCCCTCGCTGTCGCGGATGTGCTCGACGTGCAGCTCCTGGAGCAGGCGCTCCAGCTCGCGCGCGCGGCCCGCGCGGTCGAGGTCGGTGCGCAGCTCCAGGATCGCCACGATGTTGTCCGCCACCGACAGCTTGCGGAACACGCTGGCTTCCTGCGGCAGGTAGCCCACGCCCATGCGCGCGCGCGCGTGCATCGGCCGGTCGGTGATGTCCCGGCCGTCGAGCTCGATGCGCCCGCCGTCGGCCGGCACCAGCCCCACCATCATGTAGAACGAGGTGGTCTTGCCGGCGCCGTTGGGGCCGAGCAGGCCGACGATCTCGCCGGCGGCGACCGAGATCGACACGTCGCGCACCACGGTGCGCTTCTTGTAGCGCTTGACCAGGTGGCGCGCGGTGAGGCGCGAGATGCGCGCCGTCCGGTCGGTCTCTCCCGGACCGGGTCCGGGGCCGCCCGGTTTTGTCGCTGCCGAATCGTTCATTTCTGGGGTCCCTTGGGCTGCGCCGGCGGCGTGATGACGATGCGCACCTGGCCGCCCTCGCCGCCGCTGGCCTGGATGCGGCGCTGCGCGACCTCGTAGCGGATGGTGTCGCCGTTGAGGCGGTCGCCGCCGCGCTCGATCTGGGCGGCGCCGGCCAATTGCACCACGCCTCCCTGCGAGTCGTAAAACAGCTCCTGCGCCTGCGCGACCACCGGCGGCGCGGCGTCGGTGCCGGCTTGCAGCAGGCGCGCCGGCGCGCCGGACAGGCGCGCCTCGAACTCGCCGGCCGGCAGCTGCTTCAGCTCCAGCCGCTCGCCGCGCATCTCCAGGTCGGCGGAGCGCATCACCACGTTGCCCGTGTAGATCATCGCGCCGCCCTGCTGCCATTCGGCGCGGTTGGCGTCGACCGTGACCGGTCCTTGCGGGATCGCGGCGGGCGGCGCCTGCGCCTGGCCCGGCAGGGCGGACAGCGCGCCCAGGGCCAGCAGCGCTTCAAGGAGCAGGCGCATAGTGGACTTGCACTTCCCGCAGCAGCTCCAGGCGCTCGCCATTGAAATCCGTCCGCAGGCCCACCGCGCTGGCCTGGCGCCCGGGGCCTTCCAGTGCGACCGGCTGCTCGGTATGCAGTTCCCGCCGCAGCTGGTCGACCCACAGGCGGTCGGTGCGGAACTCCATCGGCCCGGCGCCCTGCAGCGTGCCGGCGGCGACGACGCCGCCGGTCAGCAGCAGGCGCCGCTCGCGCGGCGGCGCGGAGCCGGCCGCCGCCTCCACGTGCCAGGCGCCGCGCGGGCCGCCCAGCGCGTCCAGCGTCAGCTCGCGCATCTGCACCCGCTCGTCGGCGTAGTACTGGATCGAGTGCGCGGTGACGCGGAACTCCGGCTGGCCGGCGGCGTCGAGCCGCGTCCACTTCACGTCGGCCAGCGCGTAGCGCGCCGGCTCCTCGCGCTCGCCGGCGGGCGGCGGCGGCTCGTGCTGGAAAATCCGGCGGCCGTACCAGACGGCGACGACGGCCAGGGCCAGCGCCAGGAATCGTGCCGCGCGTTGCATCCTCACCGGCCCTGCGCCGCGAGGATCAGGTCGCAGGCCTCGCGCACCGCGCCGTCGCCGCCGCGGTGGCGGCTCACCCAGTGCGCGCGCTTGAGCACTTGCGCATGAGCGTCGGCCACGGTCAGCGCCAGGCCGGCGCGCCGCATCAGCGCCAGGTCCGGCACGTCGTCGCCCATCACCGCGCACTGGGCGTCGGCGATGCCGAGATTGGCCAGGATCGCCTCGTACGCCGGCAGCTTGTCCTCGGTGTTGAGATGGACGTGGCGGACGCCGAGGTAGTCCAGGCGCCTGGCCATGGCCTCGGACGGGCGGCCGGAGATCACCGCGATCTCGACGCCGGCCTTGAGCAGCAGCTTCATGCCCAGGCCGTCCTTGACGTTGACCGCCTTCAGCTCCTGGCCGTCGGGGCCGAGGTACAGCTTGCAGTCGGTCATCACGCCGTCGATGTCCAGGAACACGCAGCGGATCCTGCGCGCCCGCGCGCGCAGGGCGGCGGGAGACAGCCGCGCCGCCATCAGACCACCCCGGCGCGCATCAGGTCGTGCATGTGCAGCACGCCTTCGAGCTTGTCGTCCTCGCCGACCACCAGCAGCACGGTGACGCGGTGGCGCTCCATCCACTGCAAGGCCTGGGCGGCGAGCCAGTCGGCCTTGGCGGTCTTGCCGCCGGGCGTCATCACCTCGTCGATGCGCGCCTTGTGCACGTCGATGCCGCGGTCCAGGGTGCGGCGCAGGTCGCCGTCGGTGTAGACGCCGATCACGCGCTCCTGCCCGTCCACGATCGCGGTCACGCCCAGGCCCTTGCGCGTCATCTCCAGCAGGGCGCGGTCCAGCGGCGTGTCGGGCGTTACCCGCGGCACGCGGTCGCCGGTATGCATGATGTCGCGCACCTTGAGCAGCAGGCGCTTGCCCAGCGAGCCGCCCGGATGGGTGCGCGCGAAGTCCTCCTCGGTAAAGCCGCGCGCCTCCAGCAGCGCGATCGCCAGCGCGTCGCCCATCGCCAGCGCCGCGGTGGTGCTGGCGGTGGGCGCCAGGTTGAGCGGGCAGGCCTCCTGCGGTACCGACACGTCGACGTGCACATCGGCGGACTTGGCCATGGTCGAGCCGGGCTTGCCGGTCATGCAGATCAGGGGTACGCCCAGGCGCTTGATCAGCGGCAGCAGGGTGACGATCTCCGGCGACTCGCCGGAATACGAGATGGCGACGACCACGTCCTGGCGCGTGATCATGCCCAGGTCGCCGTGCGAGGCCTCGCCCGGATGCACGAAGAACGCCGGCGTGCCGGTCGAAGCCAGCGTCGCCGCGAGCTTGTTGCCGACGTGCCCGCTCTTGCCCATGCCCATGACCACGACGCGGCCGCGGCAGGCCAGCATGAGCTGGCAGGCGCGGGCAAAGGCGGCGTCGATGCGCGGCAGCAGACCTTGGAGCGCGGCCAGCTCGATTTCGAGCACCTTGCGCCCCATGCGTTGCAGGGCCTCGGTTTCCATAGAGCCTGTCATGAGCCTTTCCATCGCTGCGTGGCTGCCCCCAAGCGCGCCAGGCTAGGCGCGAGGGACGCCGCATAGACTCTATGCAAGGACCGAGCAACGACGCATGGCGCGCTTGGGGGCGCCACCCAAAGGGACGGCCCTGGGAAGACCCAGGGCGTCGCAGCGATGGAAAGGCTCATGACAGGCTCTAGAGTCGTTATCCGGGCGGAGGGCCGAATATTAGCGGATGAACGGCGGGGATTCGCACACCGCCGTGCCGCCGCGGCCCGGATCCTGCGCGCGAACCCGCGGGCGCCATCCCGCCCCGCGGACGCCGCCGCAGCAGAAGGGCGGCGAGAAATGCAGGCTAGAAATGCGGCTTCTTGGGCGCCGCCCGGAAGCGTTCGATGCTTTCCAGGATCGTTTTCTTCGCGTCCTGCGGGCCGTGCCAGCCCTTGATCTTGACCCACTTGCCCTTTTCCAGGTCCTTGTAGTGCTCGAAGAAGTGGGCGATCTGGTCGCGGATCAGCTGCGGCAGGGCGCGGATCGTCTCGACATCCCTGTACAGCGGGCTGACCTTGTTGCCCGGCACCACGATCAGCTTCTCGTCGGTGCCGGACTCGTCCTCCATCTCCATCATGCCGATCGGCCGGCAGTTGATGACCGCGCCGGGCAGGAGCTGCATCGGCATCATCACCAGCGCGTCGAGCGGGTCGCCGTCGCCGCACAGCGTGTGCGGGACGTAGCCGTAGTTGCACGGGTAGCGCATCGGCGTGGTCAGCAGGCGGTCGACGAAGATCGCGCCGGAGTCCTTGTCCACCTCGTACTTGACCGGCTCGCTGTTCATGGGAATTTCGATGATGACGTTGACGTCGTCGGGGGGATTCTTGCCGGTCGGCACGAGGTTAAGGGCCATGGTGCGGTCCTCTCGCGGTGGGGATGAAAAACGGGCGCGGATTATAGCCGGAGTTGTTGTTGTCCTCTCGCGGTGGGGATGAAAAACGGGCGCGGATTATAGCCGGAGTTATTGTTGCAGTGCACAAATCGACCTGAAAAAAGAACCCCGGCTCCGGCCGGGGTTCTTTTTCCGCGTGGACCCGCCTTACAGCAGCGGCACCAGCAGCAGGGCGACGATGTTGATGATCTTGATCAGCGGATTGATCGCCGGGCCGGCGGTGTCCTTGTAGGGATCGCCGACGGTGTCGCCGGTCACGGCCGCCTTATGCGTGTCCGAGCCCTTGCCGCCGAAGTGGCCGTCCTCGATGTACTTCTTGGCATTGTCCCAGGCGCCGCCGCCGGTGGTCATGGAGATGGCCACGAACAGGCCGGTGACGGTGGTGCCGATCAGCACGCCGCCCAGCGCCTTGGGGCCGAGCACCAGGCCGACGACCCTTGATCGCGGCCTTGGTCAGCATGTCCACCGCGGTGCCGTATTCCGGCTTGGCGGTGCCTTCCATGATGCCCTTGATCTCGCGGAACTGGCGGCGCACCTCGACCACCACCGAGCCGGCCGCGCGGCCGACCGCTTCCATGCCCATGGCACCGAACAGGTACGGCACGAGGCCGCCGATGAACAGGCCGATGATGACCATGTGATCGGACAGGTCGAACAAGGTGACGCCGCCCGTCTTGGCCTCCAGCGCGTGGGTGTAGTCGGCGAACAGCACCAGCGCGGCGAGGCCGGCGGAACCGATCGCGTAGCCCTTGGTCACCGCCTTGGTCGTGTTGCCGACCGCATCCAGCGGGTCGGTGATGTTGCGGATCTCCTTGGGCAGGTGCGCCATCTCGGCGATGCCGCCGGCGTTGTCGGTGATCGGGCCGTAGGCGTCGAGCGCGACGATCATGCCGGTCATCGACAGCATCGAGGTTGCCGCGATCGCGATGCCGTACAGGCCGCCCAGGTCGAACGAAACCCAGATCGCCGCGCACACCGCGAGCACCGGCAGCGCGGTCGCCTTCATCGACACGCCGAGGCCGGCGATGATGTTGGTGCCGTGCCCGGTCTGCGAGGCCGCCGCGATGTGCTGCACCGGCTTGAACGTGGTGCCGGTGTAGTACTCGGTGATGAACATGATGACGCCGGTCAGGGCGAGGCCGACCAGCGCGCAGCCGTACAGCTTCATCGCCAGCGCGCCGCCGAAGAAGGCGGTCGTGATCGGGTAGAACGCGGCCGCCGCCAGCACACCGGACACGATGGTGCCGCGGTACAGCGCGGACATGATCTTGCCGCCTTCCTTGGCCGACACGAAGAAGGTGCCGACGATCGAGGCGAGGATCGACACGCCGCCCAGCACCAGCGGATAAAGCACCGCGTTGGGTCCCAGCGTCGCCGCCATCAGGCCGCCGAGCACCATCGTCGCGACGACGGTGACGGCGTAGGTCTCGAACAGGTCGGCCGCCATGCCGGCGCAGTCGCCGACGTTGTCGCCGACGTTGTCGGCGATGACCGCCGGATTGCGAGGATCGTCTTCGGGGATTCCCGCTTCCACTTTGCCGACGAGGTCGGCGCCGACGTCCGCGCCCTTGGTGAAGATGCCGCCGCCGAGGCGCGCGAAGATCGAGATCAGCGAGCCGCCGAAGGCCAGGCCGACCAGAGCGTGCAGCGCGGTGTCTTCGCTGGCGCCCATGGACTTGACCGCGAAGTAGTAGCCGGCCACGCCCAGCAGGCCCAGGCCGACCACCAGCATGCCGGTGATGGCGCCGCCGCGGAACGCGACGGCGAGCGCCGCGTTCATGCCGTCATGCGCCGCCTGCGCGGTGCGCACGTTGGCGCGCACCGAGATGTTCATGCCGATGTAGCCGGTGGCGCCGGACAGCAGCGCGCCGATCAGGAAACCGAGCGCGGTGTACCAGTCGAGCGCGAAGCCGAGGACCAGGAACAGGACCGCGCCGACCATGCCGATGGTGGTGTACTGCCGGTTCAGGTAGGCCATGGCGCCTTCCTGCACCGCCGCCGCGATCTCCTGCATGCGCGCGTTGCCGGCGGGTCGGGCCAGGATCCACTGGACCGAGTAAACGCCGTAAGCGACCGCCGCGAGCGCGCAGCCCAGGGCGATCCACAGACCGTATTCGACCAACATCGAGCAACCCCCTCTCTATCTAAAGAGTATTCGGAAGAAGAACGCTAAAACCGTCAAGGTCGGCAGGGCTCGCGGACGCAGCACGATGCGCAGTGTTCTTTGAACCGCTGCGAAGCCCTGCTACAACGAGGCGCGATCTTAGCACGCGAAAATGGCGCGGCATTCGACCGCGCCGGGCGGCGAAAGGTCCGCCCGGCCGCGGGCATGCCGGGCCGGGCGCGGGATGCAGGCCGACCCTATTTCTTCAGCTCGAACGGCGGCAGTTTTTTCGGCACCGGCGCGTTCCTCAGCACCGCGTACCGCGGCAGGCCGTCGCGGAACGGCGGGTAATCCTCGCCGTGGATCAGCGGCGCCAGGTAGCGGCGGCACTTGTCGGTGATGTGAAATCCGTCCTCGGCGATGAAGTCGCGCGGCATCTTCTTTTCCACGTTGGCGACTTCGGCCAGCGGCGCTTCGCCGATCTCCCAGACGTACGGCGAGTCGGACTTGCGCACGATCGACACCATCACGCCGGATTTTCCGGCCACCGCAAGCTCCACTGCCGCCCGCCCCACCGCGTACGACTGTTCCAGGTCGGTCTTCGAGGCGATGTGCCGCGCGGCGCGCATCAGGTAGTCGGCGATGGCGTAGTGATACTTGCGCTTGAGCTTGTCCTTCACCAGTTGCGCCAGCAGCGGCGCCAGGCCGCCGAGCTGGGCGTGGCCGAAGGCGTCCTTGGTGCCGGCCTCCGACAGGAACTGGCCGTCCTGGTTGCGCAGGCCCTCGGAGGCGACGATGGTGCAGTAGCCGTGGCGCTTGACGCAGGCGTCGACCCGCGCCAGGAAACGCTCTTCGTCGAAGGCGATCTCCGGGAACAGGATCAGGTGCGGCGCGTCGCCCTCCTTTTCCGCCGCAAGCCCGCCGGCCGCGGCGGTCCAGCCGGCGTGGCGGCCCATCACCTCCAGGATGAACACCTGGGTCGAGGTGCTGGACATGGAGGCCAGATCGAAGCCGGCCTCGCGGATCGACACCGCGGTGTACTTCGCCACCGAGCCGAAACCGGGGCAGCAGTCGGTCAGCGGCAGGTCGTTGTCCATGGTCTTGGGCACGTGGATCGCCTGGATCGGGTAGCCCAGCTTCTCGCCGAGCTGCGACACCTTGAGGCAGGTGTCGGCCGAGTCGCCGCCGCCGTTGTAGAAGAAGTAGCCGATGTCGTGCGCCTTGAACACGTCGATCAGGCGCCGGTACTCCGCCATGTTCTTGTCGAAGCCCTTCAACTTGTAGCGGCAGGACCCGAACGCGCCGCCGGGCGTGTGGCGCAGGGCGGCGATGGACTCGGCCGGTTCCTGCGAGGTGTCGATCAGGTCCTCGGTCAGCGCGCCGATGATGCCGTTGCGGCCGGCGTAGACCTTGCCGATCCTGTCCGGCTGCCGGCGCGCGGCTTCGATCACCCCGGCGGCCGAGGCGTTGATGACGGCGGTGACGCCGCCCGATTGCGCATAAAAGGCGTTGCGTGGCATGGCTGTGGGCTCCATCCTGGAAATCTCGGTCGCGGGTCATTGTCGCACTTGCGTTGACGGCCTACCGGCCAGCGGCTAAGGTTTCCGCCCGTCTTCGGGGGCTGGCCCGGCCACCTGCCCCGGCTTCGACGCGCCGGCGGGTCTTTCGTTCAACAACCGCGAGCAATCACATGAGAATCGTATTGGTGGGAGCCCCGGGTTCGGGTAAGGGAACGCAGGGCGACAAGCTGGTCGCGCACTACGGAATTCCGAAGATCTCCACCGGCGACTTGCTGCGCGCCGCCGTCGCGGCCGGCACGCCGCTGGGCAAGAAGGCCAAGGCGGCGATGGACGCCGGGCAGCTGGTCGCGGACGACATCGTGGTCGGCATGGTGCAGGAGCGCCTGGCGCAGCCCGACACCGGGAACGGCTTCATCCTCGACGGCTTCCCGCGCAGCCTGGCGCAGGCCGAGACCCTGGACCGCATGCTGGCGGGGCTGAAGCAGCCGCTCGACAAGGTCGTGCACCTGGACGTGGACAACGAGGAAATCGTCAAGCGCATGCTCGCCCGCGGCCGCGCCGACGACAACGAGGCCACCATCCGCAACCGCCTCGAAGTCTACGCCGCGCAGACCAGGCCGCTGCTCGACTACTACGGCAAGCAGAAGAAGCTGGCGACGGTGAAGGGCGTCGGCGGGCTGGAGGACATCTTCCGGCGCATCGTCACGGCGCTGTAGCCGCCTCGCGCAAGGCCAGCAGCGCATCCCCGGCCAGGACGCGGCGCCAGCCGCCCAGCAGTTCGATCCGCGCCTGCGCGCCCTGGCGTACCAGCCGTTCCAGGTCGTCGCGGTTGGCGATCAGGCTCGGCACCACGCGCTCGCGCTCGCCGATCGCGCGCAGCGTTTCCTGCAGGCGCTTGAGCAGCGCCTTCTGCGCGCCTTCCAGCGGCTCCGGCAGCGTCAGCCCCGGGCCCTCGATCGGCGGCCGGTTCAGCAGCTCGACCAGCGCCTCGGCGTGCTTCTGCACGAACTTCGGCGGCAGCCCCGGCAGCGCCTGCACGTCGGCGGCGCTGCGCGGCTGGCGCTGCGCGATCAGGCACAACCCCTCGTCATCCAGGATCCAGCGCCGCGGGCGGTTGCGCGCCAGCGCCTGCTCCTCGCGCCAGGCCGCCAGCCGCGCCGCCGTGCCCTGTTCCGCCGGCCGCAGGCGCGCCAGGCCCTTCACGCGCTGCCAGGCCTCGTCGGGCGCGGTGCGGTACCGCGCGGGGTCGGCCATGCGCGCGCAGTCGTCCTCCAGCCAGCCGAGCCGGCCTTTGGCTTCCAGTTCGGCGCGCAGGCGCGGGTAGATTTCCGCCAGGTGATGCACGTCGGCTGCGGCATAGTCCAGGGCGGCCGCGGGCAGCGGCCGACGGCTCCAGTCCGTGCGCGCCAGGCTCTTGTCCACCTTCACGCCCAGCAACCGTTCGACCAGCGCGGCATAGCCCAGTTGCTCGCCGTAGCCCAGCAGCGCCGCCGCGACCTGCGTGTCGAACAGCGGCACCGGGCAGCGCGCGGTGGCCTGCACGAAGATCTCCAGGTCCTGCCCGGCGGCATGCAGCACCTTGAGCACGCCGGGCGCATGCAGCGCGTCCCACAGCGGCGAAAGATCGGCGATCGCGAGCACGTCCACCACGGCGCAGGACTCGGCGTCTCCGACCTGCACCAGGCATAGCCGGGCGTGATAGGTGTCCTCGCGCACGAACTCGGTGTCCACCGTGAGCCAGGGCTGCCGCGCCCAGCGCGACGCGTGGCGGGCCAGCGCGTCGCTGTCCGTGAGGAGAAGGGCGTTGGAGTTCAAGGAGGGCGCGGGGCGGAAGGGGCCGATAGAATAACGGTTCTCCCGCATTTGGATTCCGACGACGATGCTCGCCCAAACGGCGTGGTCCACGCTGTGGCTGCTGATGTTCCGCGCCGGCCCGCAGGACTTTCCGTCCTCGCCGCGCCTGCTGCACGCGCTCGCCCCGCTGGCGGTGCTGGCCAACTTCCTGGTGTTCCGCACCGCGTCGCTGCCGGCGGCGACGGCGCTGGTCATGGCCGTCGCCGCGGTCGCGGCGCTGGCTTTCGTCACCCGCACGCTGCTGCGCAGCCGCGGCCTGGAAAGCCGCTTTCAGCAGACCTTCGACGCCCTGCTCGCCACCAACGCCATCCTCACCCTGGCGCTGCTGCTGCCGCTGCAACTGGTGGCGCCGGTCCTGATCGAAGTCGCCAAGGACCCGCAACTGCTGCAACACCCGCCGGCCCTGCCGCAGACCGCGGTGTGGACCATGAACCTGCTCAATATCTGGAACTTCGCCGTCACCGCACACATTTTCCGCCACGCCTGCGGCGTGAACCTGTGGATGGGCGCGCTGGTGGCGCTGATCGTGACCCTGGCGGTGCTGTTCCTGATGATCCTGACCGGCTCGCTGGTGGCCGCGCTTCTTTAGATTCCGCCCATTCAATGCACATCCACATCCTCGGCATCTGCGGCACTTTCATGGCCGGCGTCGCCGCCCTGGCGCGCGAGGCCGGGCACAAAGTCACCGGCTCGGATGCCGCCGCCTGGCCGCCCATGTCCACGCAACTGGAGCAGCTCGGCATCCAGGTGCTGCGCGGCTACGAGCCGGCGCACCTGAATCCCGCGCCCGACGTGGTCGTGGTCGGCAACGTCGTCACGCGCGGCAATGCGGCGATGGAGCACGTGCTCAACGAAGGGCTGCCGTACGTCTCCGGCCCGCAGTGGCTGGCCGAAAACATCCTGCGCGGCCGGCACGTGCTGGCCGTGGCCGGCACCCACGGAAAAACCACGACCTCGTCCCTGCTCGCCTGGCTGCTGGAATACGCCGGGCGGGAGCCGGGCTTCCTGATCGGCGGTGTGCCGCAGAACTTCGGCGTGTCCGCGCGCCTGGGCGGCGGGAAGTTCTTCGTGGTCGAGGCCGACGAGTACGACACCGCGTTCTTCGACAAGCGCTCCAAGTTCGTGCACTACGGCCCGCGCACGCTGATCCTGAACAACCTCGAATACGATCACGCCGACATCTTCCCGGACCTGGCCGCGATCGAACGCCAGTTCCACCATCTGGTGCGCACGGTGCCGGGCCGCGGGCGCATTGTCGTCAACGGCGCCGACGCCAATCTCGCCCGCGTGCTGCAGCTCGGCTGCTGGAGCGAGCGGGAGTTGTTCAATTCCGCGGACGGCTGGCAGGCGCGATCCAACCCCGAAGGCTTCGAGCTGCGGCTGTGCGGCCAGGCGCTGGGGCTCTGCCGCACCTCGCTGGCCGGTGCGCACAACCATGCCAACGCCGCCGCCGCGGTTGCCGCCGCCGCCCATGTCGGCGTCGCGCCGGACGTCTCGCTCCGCCCAGGGCGTGCAGGTGTACGACGACTTCGCCCACCACCCGACCGCCATCGAAGTCACCCTCGCCGCCCTGCGCAGCCGCGGTCCCGGCCGCATCCTGGCGGTGCTGGAGCCGCGCTCCAACACCATGCGCATGGGCACCATGGCCGGCCAGCTCGCCGACAGCCTGCGCGACGCCGACCACTGCTTCGTCTACGCCCGCCCGGACCTCAAGTGGGATGCCCACGGCGTGCTCGGCCCGCTGGGCGCACGGCTGACGGTGCGCGATCGGCTCGACGCGCTGGTGCAGGACATCCGCAGCGCATCAAAGTCCGGCGACCGCATCCTGGTCATGAGCAACGGCGACTTCGGCGGCATTCACGGCAAGCTGCTCGCCGCCCTGAAATCAAGTGGCTGACGTGAAGGGGTTTTCGACGACCACCTCGCCGTAACGCTGGCCGTCGTTCAGGTCTTTCGAGTAGAGAACCTTGGCCTTGAGTTCGATGGCTGCCGCGACGATGGCCGCGTCCCAATATGAGATGCGGTAGCGGTCCCTGAGCCGTAGCGCCGATGAAACCAAAGCCGAGCCGATGGGCACCGCCGGGCCGCGGCTCAGCTCGCGAATCGCCGCAGCGGCCGCCGCGTGGCTCATCGCCGGCTGCGGGGAACGGGTCACGTTGACGTAAAACTCCTGCAGCACCTGCGCGGAAAGGCCGTAATCGCCGGCCCCGAGCAATACGCGCGCACGCTCGCGCTTGCGCCGCTCGTTCGGCGCGGTGGACGCCGCGTAGAGAAGTGTGTTGGTGTCAACGAAGGCGCGCGCGGGCATGCGCCTCGTCCCGGCTCAGCCGCGCATCCGCCCGAAGGTTTTTCGCCTTGTCCAAGGCGGAAAACAGGGCGGTCGCCTTGTCGTCGGGCGTTTGATCCTCGTCGGCAAGCGACTGCAGGTACTCGCGCACCAGCGCGCTGAGGGACTGGTTCCGGGATGCCGCGGTCATGCGCGCTCGCCGGTAGGTTTCGTCATCCAAGGAAAGGGTCACGTTTTTCATAGTGCACAGAAACTATGAGACTGTGGCCAGTGTACTGGCGGCTTTCGCCTCCTTCGACTGCAAGATGTACAAGAGCTTCGGTCGTCTTGGCTGCAATCCGTCACTCGTAGCGCAGCGCCTCGATTGGATCGAACTGCGCTGCCTTGCGCGCCGGGTAGAGCCCAAAGACGACGCCAACTCCGGCGCTGACGACCAGCGCGACCGCCACGATGTCGCCGCGAACTAATACGCTCCAATCGAACCGCGCCGCGATTTGGTGCGCGGCTAGTACGCCCAGGAACACGCCGCTGAGTCCGCCGAGTAGCGTAAGGGACAGTGCCTCGACGAGAAATTGGGCCAAGATGTCCGACGACCGCGCACCTACCGCCATGCGGATCCCGATTTCGCGGGTGCGCTCTGTTACCGACACAAGCATGATATTCATGACGCCGATGCCGCCCACCAGTAGCGAGACGGCGGCGATGCAGGCCAACAGGGTGGACAGCGTCTGCACGCCTTCCTGCTGGCTGCTCGCCATTTCCGCAAGGTTCCGCACGCTGAAATCGTCTGCTCCCGCGGGGACCGCACGGTGGCGCTCGCGCAGCAACGCAATCAAATCTTTCTCCGCGCGCTCGGTACCGATCGCGGGGTCTGCGCCGGCGAAAATCTGCCCGCCGATGAACTTGCCCGGCCCCGGTGCGATCTTGGCAAGGTAGGTCGTGTACGGGATGAACACGGCGTCGTCGTAATCCGCGCCGGCCGGAGACTGGCCTTTGCGCTCCATTACACCTATGACCTGAAAGGGAATGTTCCGGATGCGCACACTCTGGCCCACCGGATCGGCATGCGGGCCAAACAGCTTCTCGACCACCGTTTGACCGAGCACCGCAACCTTGGCGGCGGCATTTACATCGGATTGAGAGAGCGAGATGCCGGACGCCATGCCCCAGGTCCGGATTTCGAAATATTCCGACGTGGTGCCAAATACCGGCGCAGTCCAGTTTTGCCCGTCCGACTGCAGCGGCGCCGGGTGACGAAGAACGGGTGCTGCCAGCCAAATCGAGTTCAGCTCGCTCTGGATCGCGCGCAAATCGTCCCAAGTCAGCGTCGGCTGAGTGCCCGCTCCGCTGCGCACGCCGCTGGTCCCCGCCGTGCCGGATGTAATTACCAGCAGGTTCGCGCCCATCGAAGCAAACGCCTGCTCGACGCGCGCCTTGGCACCCTCACCAATGGCTGCCATGGCGATGACAGCGCCCGTGCCGACGATGATGCCCAGCGCTGTGAGAAAGGAGCGGAGCTTGTTGCGCATCAAAGCTCGCAGGGCAATCTGCAGCGTCGAAAAGATGCTCATGCTTTCGCCATTTCCTGCATGGGCTCTTGGCGCTCGTCGGAAAGCACGAGGCCATCGCGCATGACAACGACGCGCGAAGCGTGGACGGCGATATCCGCCGCATGGGTAACCAGCACCACGGTGATTCCGGTGCGGCCAAGTTCCCTTAACAAGGCCATCACCTCCGCGCTGGCTTGGGAGTCCAGGTTGCCGGTGGGCTCGTCCGCCAGAATCAGGCGCGGCTCGCAGATCAGCGCGCGGGCGATGGCAACACGCTGCTGCTGGCCGCCGGACAATTGCCTGGGGTGGTGATACAGGCGTTCGCCCAACCCTACTCGCTCCAACGCCGCGCGGGCGCGTCGGTGCCGCGCCGCTGCTGGCACACCGGCGTAGAGCAGGGGCAACTCGACGTTCTCGATCGCACTGGTTCGGCTCAGCAGATTAAAGCTTTGGAACACGAACCCGACTTCGCGATTGCGTAGCCGCGCCAGCCCGTCGCGGCTCATTGCGGAAACATCCCGCCCGTCGAACCGATAACGGCCGCTGCTCGGACGGTCCAGGCAGCCGAGAATATTCATCAGCGTGGACTTGCCCGAACCCGAGGCCCCCATGAGGGCGACGAACTCGCCGCGCTCGACTCGGAGGCTTATCCCCCGTAGCGCCGGAATGCGAACGTCGCCGGCTGCATGTATGCGCGTCAGGCAGTCAAGTTCGAGCAATGGCATCGTTCAAGCAGTTTCGACATGTTCTCGCGGACGCCGAGGCTACTCCTCGCAGCCCGTGCAGGCGCGAATCTCCGGCGCCACGTAGCCGCCGTCGATGGTCGCCAGCGCAACCGTGCCGAAGCCGGCCTTGTTCAAGTCGTAGAACACCCGCCCCATCGCCTTACCGATCGCACCGTTGATTCCGAAACCGACAAGAAAGCCCAGCGCACCGCCGCTGCCGAGGTGCAAGGCTGGCCCGCCCGAGTCCCCGTTGCTGACGAACGGAATCATCACGCTTTGGAGGTTCTCGCCGTCGTCGCAGCCAAGGAGCACGCCCTCGCGGCGGTAGGCGGCAATCACGTTGGACGCGAAGCCCCAGCCGTAGAAGCCCAGGTCGTCGCCGACGCTGGTACGCGCGCAATAGGCGATGCCGGTCGGGCCCGGAAACGAAAACATTTCGGGATTGGCGACGAGATTGATGCCCGGGTCCAGTTGGATCAGGCTGAAATCCGAGCCGGTGTATCCGGACAGCGTTTGCACCGGAGCGGGGCCGTCGCTATCGAATACGACGGTGCCCACGACGCCAAAGTCGTAGAGCCATACGCGCCTGCCGGTACCGTCTTGAGTCCGCCCATCCTCGCTATTGAAGCAATGGGCGGCCGTACCGGCGTAGTAGGTCTGGGTCGTCGGATCGACGAACAGGAATCCCAGCGTGCAACTGCTCCCTTCCGTTCCGTCGGAAATCCAGCTGCCCGGCCGCAGCTTGGCGCTTGCCACATCGCCCCACGTGGGCCGCCATGCGCCGGGATCCGCCTCAGCGCGGGACTCCGCAATGCCGGTGGAGTTGTCGCATCCGGAAACGGCGATCAACAGCCCCGTCAGTGCGGGAAAACAGAACTGGAGTTTGGACATGGGTTGTTCGATTTTTGTTTTGCTCTTATCCGATCGTCACATGCTTGTCAACAATACTGCGCGTCTTACGCAAAAGGTTTGCGATTGACCTGCGGACATTGTTCTTGCTACGGTCGCGCCCGCTGTATCACTCAGTTCGTTTCATTTAACAAGCAATAATCAACAACAGGAGAAATGAATCGTGAGCATTCTGTCCAAGAAGTGGTTGTTCGCCGTGGCGTGCTTCCCTGTCGCCGTTCTTTCCACGAACGTTAGCGCCGCGACTTGCGCCGGCACCTCAAGCACGGTGAGAGCCTGTGTAACGCCCCCCTCGACCACGCCCGGTTCTTCGGTGGGCGTGTCGGGATGTGTGAACGTCGGCTCGAAGTGCGTCCTTCCGTATAACGCCGCCGTCCCGGTTCCCAGCGGAGTCAACCTCGGCAGCGTAACCGTTACTTGCGGAGTGGATGGTTCTGACCCCGACTGCCTGCCGCTGAACATCATCAACGAGTAAGGCTGCCCCGGACGCTTCAGCAACGAATATAATTTTCGGGGATTCGATTCTAGCCCGCCCAATTTAGGGCGGGCTTTTTTATTGAATTCTGCAACTGCGAGGCAGGGCGTCGCGTAACGGGTAAATTCAAAACATGCGCAGGGGCCGTGATGCTTTCGCAGGCTCCCCTGCCACGTCCAAGATCAGTTCATCGCCCTCTTGCAGCGCATCGCTAGCAATCTCGGTTCGTGCGCCGTCGGTAATGCCTGTTTCCACAACAATCGCCTCGGGCCTTCCGCCCTTTAGCACCCAGAGGGCGCGGCGAAATTGAGGGCCCTTGCCCGGAGCGGTCGCCGCCGTTTTTTCAATAGCCTCCGGCGGGCGAAACCTGAACGCCGCGTTCGGAACCAGCAGAACATTCTGGCGCTGGTGATAGATGAAATTGACGTTGGCGGTCATACCCGGCTTGAGGCGAAGGTCCGAGTTGTCAACATTTAACACCGCGTCGTAAGTCACCACGTTCTGATTGATCTGTGGGTCATTGCGGATTTGCGCGAGTTCGCCGACAAAGCTCTCGCCGGGATACGCATCCACACCGAAGACGACGGGCATGGTCTTGTTCAGCTTTCCAATGTCCGATTCGGCCACACTGGTGTGCACCTGCATCTTCTTTAGGTCTTCGGCGATGGAGAAGAGAGTCGGCGCTTGCAAGGAAGCGGCCACAGTCTGGCCGACGTCCACGGCGCGGGAGATAACCACTCCGTTGATCGGCGAAGTGATGACGGTGTACGCCAGATTGACCTGCGCATGGCGGAGCGCGGCGCGCGCTTGGGCCAGCGCGCCTTCGGCAACCACGACGGCAGCTTTTTGCGCCGCGGCGTTTGCCTGCGCCGAGTCCAGATCCGCCTGTGCGATCAAATGGCGCTCGAACAAGTTGGCAGCTCGATGCGCCTGGCGCTCGGCCGCTTCCGCTTCCGCACGTGCGCGCGCCAAGCCACCGGTGGCGGCCTGAAGGTTGGCCTCCGCCTGCTCGACGCTTGCTTCGAACAGTTGAGGGTCCAGGCGAACAAGAACCTGGCCCTTCTTCACCACCGAGTTGAAATCGGCATGCAACTCTGCAATGCGTCCGGATACTTGGCTACCGACCTGGACTGTAACTTTCGCTGATAGCATGCCCGTCGCCGTGACACGGGCGGCGATCGGTCCGCGCTGGACTACTGCTGTCGTGAACCTGAGTTCCTCGTTTGCTTCGCCCAAGCTCCGCATCAGCGGCCAGGCGCAGATCAGCAGGACCACAGCAAAGAGCAGCGCCTTTTTCTTCTTCCCCATGGTGACCATCAAGCGCTCACGTTCGAAGATGATGTTCTGGGTGTCGCGACGTTGGTTCCCAGTTGCCTTGGCATCCAGGTGTCGGATTCGCCCGCCCCGGACACTGCCGCATTGAATGGCCGCCCGCGGCGTAGAGCGCCATGAGGACCGAGGATCTGGATCATCAACTATTGGTGCTGATGCCAGCGTCCACGGCCGCGAAGCTGCGCAAGCTACAACACCGCCGGGACATTGCCAACTGCTTGCCGACGGGTCGCCAGTTTTCGCCATACCCTGCCCGGCGACCGGGGCAGGAGACTGGCGGCGGCAGGCCGGCACAACTATGCTAATGTTGTAAACACAAGACCAAGGCGTGTGGTGCGCGCGCCAACTTCATTCACTTACCCGCGGCAACGAATCCGAGTGGGATGCCATGAAAATTGTACGTTCTGCAAAGCTGCTGTCTGCTGTCTTTTCTGCGGTGTTGTCGGTGGCGGGTTGTAATAGCGACCGCGCCGGCGGGGGATCGACGGGTTCGCAGAAGAGTTTGACGGTCACGATTGCGCAGGTGGGCAGCGGCGTCGGGTCCATCACCACGAACATCGCGGGATTCGGGTGCAGCGTAAGCTGCAAGTCGCAGTCGGTTAAGGTCGCATCGGGGACGACCATCACATTCAAAGCAAGCGCATCGGCTACCAGCGCATTTCAGGGCTGGGACGTTAGTTCTTGCCCGGGAGTCCTGCCCTGCACTCTGACGATCAACAGCGACTTCAAAATTACTGCGAGCTTTGAAGCGCTGCCTGCGGGTTCGCCAGGCGAAGTTATTGCTTTGACCACAACCAATCGGCTTATTTCCTTTAATCGCGCCACTCCAGAGACTCTGCGGTTCGACCGTGCGATTACGGGACTGCAGGACGGCGAGAACCTGGTTGGTGTGGATATCCGTCCCGCGAGCGGCTCTTTGTTCGCCGTCTCCAGCCAGAATCGGCTCTATACGATCAATGTTTCAACGGGTGCTGCGACGCTGGTTGCGACGCTCACCGCGGACCCCAGTGATTCGACGCCTTTCACGACCTTGTCGGGCACGGCTTTCGGCGTAGATTTCAATCCGCAGGCTGATCGCCTGCGGGTGGTGAGCAATACCGGCCAGAACTTGCGGATCCGTGTAGCCGACGACTCGGCGACGGCCTCTGTGAACGAAGCCGGACTCACGTTCTCGGATACTGCGCTTCCGTCCACGGACAAGGTCACCGCCGTCGCCTACACCAATAACTTCCCGTCCGCGGCTGGGACGGTGCTGTTTGGAATCAATACCAAAGGCGGGACCGAGCCGGCACAGTTGGTGATTCAAAACCCGCCCAACGACGGAACCCTCACGGCGGTTTCCACCCTCACCGAGCTTGGCGCCCCGCTGACGATTGCCGAGGCAAATGGTTTTGATGTCACGCGATTCTCTACGAACAAGATTGAAAACGCTCTTGCCGTCTTTACCGTAAGTGGCGCTCAGCGCCTTTACATGATTGACCTTGGCACGGGTGAGACTTCCCTTCTTGGCTCGGTTGGCACCGCCGATCCGATACGTGGAATTGCTCTCGCGCCTGCTGCCTCCGGCTTGAGCCAAGGCGACACATTCGTGCTTCTCGAGGGCAATCAACTTGCCTCGCTCAATCGTTCCGCCCCGTCAACTGTGCTGAACCGATTCCCGATTACGGGCCTCGCTGCAGGCGATCAGGTCATTGGAATTGATTTCCGCCCCAAGGATCAGAAGCTCTATGCGGTGGCCAAGAATGGAGTCGCTGGCCGGATATATCTCATTGATACTATTACGGGCCTATCCTCTGCTACGGTTTCGTTGATCAACGACCAGGACGACAACACCGCAGATTACTCCGGCTTGAGCGGCCTTTCGTTTGGTGTCGACTTTGACCCCGTTGCCGACACTCGTCCCGACACCGGTCCGAGCCTGCGTATCGTGAGCAGCAGTGGGCAAAACTACATCGTGGACGCTGATACCGGTGAGACCGGACTGATCGCTGATGGTCTGAACCGCTGCAACATGGCGCGTGCCGAACTCGATCCCGCCAACGCCACCGGCCTTGCATTTTCGAACAGCTTCGACGGCACACGGGCAACAACCGCGTATTTGCTGGATACGACGACCGACACATTGGCGACCTTTGGCATTGATATCTTTAATCTCCAATGCCTCGCGATCTCCGATGACAGCACGATCGTGGACACCGGTTCCCTGGGCGTTGACGCAGACGGAACCGGCGGTTTCGAGGTTGATGCTGTCAACAACAAGGCGTTCGCCATCCTTCGCACCGGTTCAGGTCTGGGCTTTTATCAAATTAACCTCGGAACGGGGGCGGCGACGGAAATCGGCGATCTGGACGGGACTTCCGGCCTTTCGGGTTCGGAGACCGTGCAGGGTTTGGCCCTGCAACAACCGCTTGCAGCAAGTGCATTCGGTTTGGCCGTCACTGCCGACGGGGCCAGTCACTTGTACAAGTTCGGCCCCAACGACACCTCCACTTTCACGGATGTCGTCGTGACCGTCGCTGGAGGCGCATTGCTATCCGAGACGCTGATAGGGATTGACTTCCGCATGCAGGATTGCTCCCTGAGCAGTTGCCCGGTTTATGCCGTCGGCGAGTTGCTGAATGTTTATCGGATCAACCCGGATACGGGCGTGGCGACTCAAGTGTCGAGCCTTCGGCCCGCGCCTGATGATGGCAGCAATGCTTTCATCACATTTGACGGCACCCGGTTTGGCATGGAGTTCAACCCGACGCGGGCAATTTCCTCCGAGCATCTGGAGATCGTCAGCAACGCGGAAGACCTCATTCCTGGCACGACGGCGGGCGAGTATCTGCAGCTCGACCCTGCCACCGGTTTCACCCGCACAAATCCAACTTTGGCGGCGGCCACCTCGGAGGACGGATTCACGCCAACGGCAGGTTATCCGTGCGACAACAGTACATCCGCCGACGGCGTTGCCATGGCCTACACCAATAACTTCAAGGGCGCGCCGTCCACGACCGCTTTTGTCATAAGCGGGGCGGATGGTTGCCTTAAGGAGCTCAACACCGCCACCAGCAAACTGTTCCCCATCGGCTCGGTGAACGGGAATGGCCAGATGGGCGCAATTAATGGTTTTGCCGGATTCGATATTGTCGGTGGCGAAGACGGGCTGATTGTTGCCGCACTGAAGCGGCTTGAGGGGACGCCTGGCGCGCCGACCGCACAAAGCAAGCTGTGCAAAATTGCTTTAGGGCGCGCGTCAAATGTTCAGCCTACAGAGACCCGCGCAACGGAATGCACGGATATTGGCCCGGCGGGTACCGATGTGATCCGTGGAATTGCGATCCGCCTGGTACCTGTGGCCAACCCGTAGCCGACTAACCGTCGCTGTTCTTTCCATGGCCGGTGGGATTCCCCACCGGCCTTTTTGTTCGTGCTGCGCCATAAGCTTGCACCGCAAAAAACATCGCGCTGTGCCGGCGCAGAGAAAAGCAGAAGCAGAAGGCAGAGAAGCAGCAGAAGCAGAAGGGGTCAGGTCTTTCTTTTTGCGACCCCACCACAAAATCCCGGCATGGCCCGCCCGCTACGCATCGAATTTGCCGGAGCGCTGCGAAGAGAAGGGGTCAGGTCTTTCTTTTTGCACACTCACCACGCAAAATCCCGGCATGGCCCGCCCGCTGCGCATCGAATTTGCCGGAGCGATGTACCACGTCATGTCGCGCGGCAATGCGCGCGCGGACGTTTTTCGAGATGACGGGGATCGGCGGGCTTTGCTTTCGATTCTTGGCCGCGTCTGCGGTCGTTTCGAATGGACCGTGTGGGCGTACTGCCTGATGGACAACCACTACCACTTTCTCGTGGAGACGGGCCGTCCGTCGCTGGCCCGCGGCATGCGGGAACTGAATGGCCAGTACACCCAATTCTTCAACCGCCGCCATCGTCGGGTGGGACACTTGCTGCAGGGGCGGTACAAGGCCACGCTGGTCGAGAAAGACGCCTATTTGATGGAGCTGTCCCGCTACGTCGTGCTCAACCCCGTGCGCGCGGGCATGGTGAAAACGGCGGACGCATGGCCCTGGAGCAGTTATTGCGCCGTCACCGGAAAGACGCCTTCGCCGGAATGGCTGGCCACTGGAAATACGTTAGCCCTGTTTGACGCCGACGGCAGTCGGGCGCGACGGGCCTATGCGCGCTTCGTCGCGGAGGGGGTATCTGTGCCAGACCCCATGGGGGCGGTGCGGCGACAACTGTTTCTAGGAACGGAACAGTTTGTCGAGGCCATGATGGGAAAGGTCGGCAGAACGGCGCCGAGTCGCGAAGTGCCACGGCGGCAGAGGCCGGTCCGATCCTTGAGCACTTATGAAGGCGATGCCACAGGCCGCGACCAAGCTATTCGCTCGGCCTACGACAGCGGCGGCTATACCCTGGTGGAAATTGGCGCGCACTTCGGCTTGCACTATTCGGTGATCAGTCGAATTGCGCGGGGATGTTATTCCGCTGAGGCAGACAGATTGGGACGACGTTTGAGTCGCGCAAAAAGAAAGACCTGACCCCATGGTCTGTGACCCCATGGTCTGACCTCAAAAAGAAAGACCTGACCCCATGGTCTGACCTGACCCCATGGTCTGACCCCATGGTCGTGACCCCATGGTCGTGTGACCCCATGGTCGTGACCCCGTGGTCCGTGGTCGTGCGTGACCCCGTGGTCGTGCGTGGTTGATGTTGTTCGAGTTTTAACCGGACAGTAGTGACCCAGGACTTTGACGTGCCCGTGCCTTTCGGGCGGCCGGCGCTTGCATCGTCGGCGATGTCGGATATACTTTGGATATACATTGCTGCGGTGTCGCCATGAAAGCCAAGGTATCGAAGTGGGGTAACAGCATCGGAGTGCGGGTTCCGGCATCTATTGCGGCCGACGTCGGCCTGGCTCCGGGCGCAGAAGTTGAGATCGTCGCCGAGGGTCGGGCCATCAAGATCGTGCCGTTCTCGCCGCGCCGCTTTACGCTCAAGGCGCTGCTTGAGGGTTTGAAGAAGGAAAACCTCCACGGGGAAACTTCCATCGGCCGCGCGGTCGGTGCCGAGGTCATTGAATGACGCCGCATCTGCCGGACCGCGGGCAGATCGTCGTCATTAGCTTTGATCCGCAGGCCGGACATGAAATTGGCAAACGGCGTCCGGCCCTGGTCATATCGCCGAAGTCGTATAACCGACTCACGGGATTGGTGTTGGTGTGTCCCATCACGAGCAAGCCGCGGGATAATCCTTTCGAAGTTCGAATCAATACCGCCAAGATCGCAGGCGCAGCACTTGCCGATCGCCTGCATTCTTTCGACTGGCGCGCACGGCAATGCGCCCTGGTCGAGAAAGCTCCAGTCGGGATTCTGGAAGAGGTACTGGCCCGATTCCTCCCGCTGATCGAGAACAATCACTGAGTCGGCGGAGTTCGGACACCCATCGCATTGCTTCGGATTCCGTCAGCACCTAAACTGGAATCATGAAGACCACCGTCGATATTCCCGATAAGGAACTTGCGGATGCCATGCGGTTCGCGCGCGCCAAGACCAAGCGCGAGGCGATTGTGACGGCGATCGAGGACTTCAACCGGCGCAAGCGCATGGCCGAACTGGTCAAGCACGCCGGCACTTGCGACGCGCTTCTAACCACCGAGGAACTTCGCCAGCAACGCCGCAAGGGCTGAGCCGCCGTGATCCTGGTGGACACTTCGTCCTGGATTCACATGCTGCGCCCGGACGGCGATGCCGGCGTGCGCGTGCGCGTGGAGCGCGCGCTCGAGGCGGGCTTGGCATGCTGGTGCCCGATGGTGCGGCTGGAGCTGTGGAACGGCGCCGGCGGGGACAGGGAAAAGCGCGTGTTCCGCGATCTCGAGCGCCTGTTGCCGGAGTTGCCCGTCACGCCGGACGTGTGGAGCGTATCCTGTGCGCTGGCCCGCGACGCGCGTTCGCGCGGCGTTACCGTGCCGGCCACCGACATCCTGATCGCCGCGTGCGCGCGCCATCACGGCGCCACGCTCGAAACGGCCGATTCCGACTTCGAACTCCTCGCGAATTTGTGACCAACATTCCAGCTTCGCCCGCCTTGCCGGGTTCCTCCGATCTGGCGCCGGTTCTCGACCGTGCGTTGACGCTTGCCCGCGCCGCCGGCGCCTCCCAGGCCGAATGCGGCCTCTCCGTCAGCCGCGGCCTGTCGGTCAACGTGCGCAAGGGCGAGGTCGAGTCGGTGGAGTTTCATCGCGATCGCGATTTCAGCGTGACGGTCTACTTCGGCACGCGCTCGGGGTCGGCCGGCACGGGCGACCTTTCCGACCAGGGCGTGGCCGAGGCGGTGGCGGCGGCCTGTTCCATTGCGCGCATGAGCCAG
The DNA here is from genome assembly GCA_016182805.1 of Gammaproteobacteria bacterium. Classification (GTDB taxonomy): domain Bacteria; phylum Pseudomonadota; class Gammaproteobacteria; order Nevskiales; family Nevskiaceae; genus JACPFV01. The sequence continues at coordinate 72,605 of JACPFV010000008.1, read as the reverse complement.
GACGACCCGTGCAACGGGCTGGCGGACGCGGACCGCATGGCAACCGCGTTCCCCGACCTGGACCTGGAGCATCCGTGGGACCTCTCGCCGGACGACGCGATCGAGCGGGCGCGCGCCTGCGAGGCGGCGGCGTTCGCGGTGGACCGGCGCATCACGCAGTCCGAGGGGGCGGGCCTTTCCACCTCCGCCGGCATCGAGCTGTACGCGAACACGCACGGCTTCGTCGGCGAGCGGCGCGCCTCGCGGCACTCGCTGTCCTGCGCGGCGATCGCGGTCGACGGCGACGAGATGCAGCGCGACGACTGGTGGACTTCGGCGCGGCATCCCGACGAGTTGGAGAGCGTCGAGGCGGTCGGGCGCAAGGCCGGCGAGCGCGCGGTGGCGCGCCTGGGCGCGCGCAAGCTGTCCACGCGCACGGCGCCGGTGCTGTTCGTGCCGGACCTGGCGCGCGGGCTGTTCGGGCATTTCATCTCGGCGGTTTCGGGCGGCGCGCTGTACCGCAAGGCGAGCTTCCTGCTGGACAAGCTCGGGCAGCCGGTTTTCTCTTCGATCGTGCGTGCTGAGCAGAAACCTTTCATCCCGCGCGGCGCGGCCAGCGCGGCTTTCGACAACGAAGGCGTGGCGACCGCGGAGCGCGTGCTGGTGGACGGCGGCGTGCTGAACGGCTACCTGCTCGGCAGCTATTCGGCGCGCAAGCTGGGGATGCGGAGCACCGGCAACGCGGGCGGCGTGTTCAATCTGGCGATCGCGCCGGGGCCGCTGGGCTATGAGCAGTTGCTGCGCGAGATGGGCACCGGCCTGGTCGTCACCGAGCTGATGGGCCAGGGCCTCAACCTCGTCACTGGCGACTACTCGCGCGGCGCGGCGGGCTTCTGGGTGGAGAACGGCGTCCTCGCCTACCCCGTCCATGAAGTCACGATCGCCGGCAACCTGGCGGACATGTTCAAGGCCATCCGCGCGGTCGGGTCCGACGTGGACGTGCGCACCGGCGTGCGCTGCGGCTCGGTGCTGATCGAGGCCATGACCATCGCGGGGCATTAGCCCCGGGCGGCACGGCGCAGCCGGCTATGCAAGAATTCCCCGGCCAAGGGAATCGGGAGAGCGAGCGGTGGCCCAGCAGATGGTGCGGTTCGAGCAGTTCTTCGCGGCGCCGCGCGAAAAGGTATTTGCGTACTTCGCGGACCACCAGAAGTTCGGCCGCATCTGGGGCGGCAAGTTCACGCGCGTGAAGGACGGCCGCGACCCGGCCGACCCGAACGGCCTGGGCAGCGTGCGCGAGATCCGCAACACCGGCATGGTGTTCGAGGAGACCATCGTCAAGTACGAGCCGCCGGCGCTGATCGAATACGCCATCACCAAGGGCGGCCCGATCAAGAACCACCTCGGCCGCATCGTGTTCAACGACGTGCCGGGCGGCACCAAGCTCGAATACACGATCACCTTCGAGCCCAAGATCCCGCTCACCGGCGGCCTGGTCTGCGGCATCCTGTGCGGGTCGTGGCATTCGGGCGTCCATCGCGCGGTCAGGGACATCACGGGAAGCTAGCGCGCGGTGCGGGTCGTTTCGCATACCTGCTCCAACACCGAGATCGTCTGCGCCCTGGGCTGCGCACAGCTGCTGGTCGGCGTGGACGACGATTCCGACTTCCCGGCCGACGCGGTCGCGGGCCTGCCCAAGCTGGGGCGCGACCTGGAGCTGGACGTCGCCCAGGTCCGGGCGCTGCGGCCGGACCTGGTCCTGACCTCTCTGACCGTGCCCGGCCACGAACGCATCGTCGGGCAACTGCGCGCTACCGGCTTTTCCATCCTGGTGATCGACCCGCGCAGCCTCGCGGACGTGTTCGCCAGCGTCGAGACGATCGCCGATGCGCTGGGCTGCCCCGCGCGCGGGCGCGAGCTGGCGCGTCGCATGCGCGAGGCGATGCCGCCAATCCAGCCGCGCGGCGCGCGGCCCAAGCTGCTGGTGGAATGGTGGCCCAAGCCGGTGATCGCGCCGGCGCACGAGTCCTGGGTGACGGATCTGATCGGCCTCGCCGGCGGCTGCAATCCCTGGGGCGAGACGGCGGGCAAGAGCGTTCAGGTCTCCGATCCGGCGGCGACGGCCGCATCGCCGGACGCCATCGTGATGAGCTGGTGCGGCGTGAAGGAGGACAAGTACCGCGCCGACGTGGTGCTACGCCGCCCCGGCTGGGAGCACGTTCCGGCGGTGGCGCGGCGGTGCGTCTATCCGGTCACGGAAGCGTTTCTGGGGCGGCCGGGGCCGCGGTTGGTCAAGGGGTATCAGGCGTTGCGGCGGATTGTCGCGGAGTGTGGTTCTCCGTAAGGGCACCCCCTCTCCCGGCCCTGCGGGCCACCCTCTCCCGCGAGGGGAGAGGGAAATCAAGCGCGGTCGCGGGCGCTCGCGGCGTGCGCTTGCAGGCCTTCAGCGTCGGCCAGGGCACTGGCGATGGGGGCGAGTTGCTTCGCGCCTTCCGGCGAGCAGGCGATGAGGCTGGTGCGCTTCTGGAATTCGTACACGCCCAGCGGATTGGCGTAGCGCGCGGCGCGTGCGGTCGGCAGCACGTGGTTGGGGCCGGCGCAGTAGTCGCCGAAGGCTTCCGGCGTGTGGCGGCCCAGGAACACGGCGCCGGCGTGGCGGACGGCGGGCAGCAGCGCTTCCGGCCGCTCCACGCTCAGTTCCAGGTGCTCGGGCGCGATGCGGTTGGCCAGGTCCACGGCCTCGTCCAGCGAGCGCACGCGGATCAGGGCGCCGCGCTCCCTGATCGAGGCGGCGACGATCTTCTGCCGCGGCAGCGCGGCGCCGCGCTCCTGCATGGCCTGCGCGACGCGGTCCAGGAACCCGCCGTCATGCGACAGCAGGATGGCCTGCGCGTCCTCGTCGTGCTCGGCCTGGGAGAACAGGTCCATGGCGATCCAGCGCGGGTCGCTCCCGCCGTCGGCGACGACGACGATCTCGGACGGGCCGGCGATGGAATCGATGCCCACGCGCCCGAACACCAGGCGCTTGGCGGCGGCGACGTAGGCATTGCCGGGGCCCACGATCTTGTCGACCGGCGGGATCGTCGCGGTGCCGTAGGCCAGCGCGGCCACGGCCTGCGCGCCGCCGATGGTGAACACGCGGTCGACGCCGGCCAGGTGCGCGGCGGCCAGCACCACCGGGTTCAGGTCGCCGCCCGGCGCCGGCACGCACATGACGATCTCCGGCACGCCGGCAACCTTGGCCGGGATGGCGTTCATCAGCACCGAGGACGGATAGGCGGCCTTGCCGCCGGGCACGTAGATGCCGGCGCGGTCCAGCGGCGTGACGCGCTGGCCCAGGCGGTTGCCGTGCGCGTCGGAAAACTCGAAGGGCGCGAGCTTCTGGTACTCGGCGTAGACGCGGATGCGCTCGGCGGCGCGTTGCAGCACGTCGCGCAGCTCGCGCGCCAGGCCGTTCCAGGCCGCCTCGCGCTTCGCCGCCGGCACCTCCAGCTCGCCGGCGTGGCGCAGGCTGCGGCGGTCGAAGTGGTTGGTGTACTCCAGCAGCGCCACGTCGCCGCGCGCGCGCACGTCGGCGACGATGTTGGCGACGGTCGTCGCCACCTCCGGATTGGCCTCCGGCGTGCGCTCGAGCAGGCGCTGGAACGCGGCCTCGAAGCCGGCGTCCTGGGTGTCGAGGCGGCGGATTTCAAGCATGGCCCAGCTCGGCGCGGAAGCGGTCCAGCCAGGCGCGGATCGCCTGGTGCTTCATCTTCATCGCCGCCTTGTTCACCACCAGGCGCGCGCTGATCTGCGCGATGGTCTCGATTTCCTCCAGACCGTTGGCGCGCAGGGTGTTGCCGGTGTCCACCAGGTCCACGATGCAGTCCGCCAGGCCGACCAGCGGCGCCAGCTCCATCGAGCCGTACAGCTTGATGATCTCCACCTGCTCGCCCTGTGCGGCGAAGTGGCGGCGCGCGACTTCCGGGTACTTGGTGGCGACGCGCGGGCGGTGGAAGGCCGGCAGCGGCGCGCGGTTCCGGGGCGCCGCGACCATCAGGCGGCAGCGGCCGTAGCCGAGGTCCAGCGGCTCGTACAGGGCCTCGCCGCCGTGCTCCATCAGCACGTCCTTGCCGACGATGCCGAAGTCGGCGGCGCCGTACTCGACGTAGGTCGGCACGTCGGCCGGGCGGATGACGAGGAGCTGCACGTCCGGATCGCGCGAGGGCAGGCGCAGCAGGCGGTCGTCCAGGCCCTCGGCGGGCGCGAGGCCCAGCTTGGCCAGCAGCGGCTCGCTGTCTTCCAGCAGGCGGCCCTTGGACAGGGCCAGGGTCAGGCGCGGCTGGCTCATTTCGACACGCGCCGGATGCGCGCGCCGAGCTGGCGCAGCTTTTCCTCGATGCACTCGTAGCCGCGGTCGATGTGGTAGATGCGGTCGACCCTGGTCTCGCCCTGCGCGATCAGGCCGGCGATGACCAGCGAGGCGGAGGCGCGCAAGTCCGTCGCCATCACCGGCGCGCCTTCGAGCTGCTCCTTGCCGGTGACGACAGCGGTGTGGCCCTCGATGCGGATGTCCGCGCCCAGGCGCTGCAGCTCAAGCGCGTGCATGAAGCGGTTCTCGAAGATCGTCTCGGTGATGACGCCGGTGCCGCGCGCCACGCAGTCCAGCGCCATGAACTGCGCCTGCATGTCGGTGGGGAAGCCGGGGTGCGGCATGGTGTGGATGTTGACCGCGTTCGGCCGGCGGCCCTGCATGTCGAGCTCGATGAAGTCCACGCCGGTGGAAATCTTGGCGCCGGCCTGTTGCAGCTTGACCAGCACGGCGTCGAGCAGGCTGGGATCGGTCTGGCTCACGCGCACGCGCCCGCGCGTGACCGCGCCGGCGACCAGGAAGGTGCCGGTTTCGATGCGGTCGGCGATCACGCGGTGCCCGGCGGCCTTGAGCTTGGAAACGCCCTGCACGCGGATCGTGGTGGTACCGGCGCCTTCGATCTTTGCGCCCATGGCGATCAGGCAGCGCGCCAGGTCGACCACCTCCGGCTCGCGCGCGGCGTTCTCCAGCAGCGTCTCGCCCTCGGCCAGGCAGGCGGCCATCATCAGGTTTTCGGTGCCGGTCACGGTCACGGTATCGAACACGATGCGGGCGCCGCGCAGCTTCGTCGCCTTGGCCTCGATCACGCCGCCCTCGACCTTGATCTCGGCGCCCATCGCCTCCAGGCCCAGCAGGTGCAGGTTCACCGGGCGCGCGCCGATGGCGCAGCCGCCGGGCAGCGAGACGTGCGCCTGGCCGTGGCGCGCGACCAGCGGGCCGAGCACCAGGATCGAGGCGCGCATGGTCTTGACCAGCTCGTACGGCGCGGCGAAGGAGTGGATCTTGCGCGCGTCGACGATCACGCCGTCCTGCTCCAGAACCGTGACCTCGACCCCCATCTGCCGCAGCAGGCGGTTGGTGGTGGTCACGTCCTCCAGGTGCGGGACGTTGCGCAGGGTCAGCGGCTCGTCCGACAGCAGGCCCGCGCACAGGATCGGCAGCGCGGCGTTCTTGGCGCCGGAGGCGCGCACCTCGCCGTTGAGCGGCACGCCGCCTTCGATCAGAAGTTTGTCCATGGTTTCCGGCCTCTAGTTGGCCCGCGTCTTCAATTGCAGCGCGTGGATCTCGCCGCCCACGCGGTCGCCCAGCGTCGCATAGACCATGCGGTGCTGCTGCACCACGCTCTTGCCGGCGAAGGCCGGGCACACGACCTCGGCCTCGAAGTGCCGGCCGTCGTCGCCGCGCACGGTGGCCTTCGCGTCCGGCAGGCCGGCCTCGATCAGTCGCTGGATGTCGTCTTTGGTCATGGGCGCAGCCTGTATCCGGTTTGCAGCATCCACAGGGCGATGGCGGAGCACAGCGCGAAGAAGCCGCCGGTCCACAGCAGGCTGGCGGCGATGGTCGCGTCGCCCACGCCGAAGAAGCCCCAGCGGAAGCCGTCGATCATGTAGAAGAAGGGATTGTAATGGGACAGCCCGCGCCAGAACTCCGGCAGCGTGTGGATCGAGTAGAACACGCCGGACAGGAACGAGGCCGGCATGATGAAGAAGTTCTGGAACGCGGCCAGGTGGTCGAATTTCTCCGCCAGGATGCCGGCGATCAGGCCCAGCACCGCCAGCGCGCCGCCGGCCAGCACGGTCATCGCGAGCACCGCCGCCCAGGAATGCAGCGGCAGCGGCACCACCAGCCAGCCGAAGCCGTACAGCACCGTGCCGATCAGGACGCCGCGCAGGATGCCGGCCAGCACGTAGGCGCCGAACAGTTCCCAGGCCGACAGCGGCGCCATCAGCAGGAACACCAGGTTGCCCATCATCTTGGACTGGATCAGCGACGAGGACGTGTTGGCAAAGGCGTTCTGGATCACGCTCATCATGATGAGGCCGGGGATGATGAACGCGGTGTAGGACACGCCGGGGAACACCTGCATGCGCTCGCCCAGCACGTGGCCGAACACGGCCAGGTACAGCACGGCGGTCACGACCGGCGACAGCACCGTCTGCACCAGCACCTTCCAGAAGCGGCGGATTTCCTTGACCAGCAGGGTGCGGAAACCGAACACGTTCATGCGCGCTCCCCGGTCAGCTCCAGGAACACGTCTTCCAGCGTCGGCTCGCGCGTGCGCACGTCGACGATGCGGAAGCCCGCGCCGCGCACCGACTCCAGCACCTCGCCGATCGGCTGCTCTTCGCGTTTCAGCTTCAGCTCCAGGCTGCCGTTGAGGCGCGACACCACGCAGGGTTCCAGGCCCGGCGGCAGGCGGAAGTCGCCGTCCAGGGTCAGGCGCAGGAAGCGGAACGGGTGCCGCGCCAGGATCTGGCCGGTGCCCTCCAACGCCTTGAGCCGGCCCCGGTCGAGGATGGCGATGCGCTGGCACAGCTCCTCGGCCTCTTCCAGGTAATGCGTGGTCAGCACCACCGTGGTGCCCTCGGCGTGCAGCTTGCGCGCGAAGCGCCACAGCGTGCGGCGCAGCTCCACGTCGACGCCGGCGGTGGGCTCGTCCAGGATCACCACCGGCGGCTTGTGCACCAGCGCCTGCGCGATCAGGACGCGGCGCTTCATGCCGCCGGACAGTTGGCGGATGGTCGCGCCGGCCTTGGACGCCAGGTCCAGCTCGTCCAGCAACCGCTCGATCCACGGCCAGTACTCGCGGCCGCAGCCGTAGTAGCCGGCCTGGATGCGCAGGCATTCGCGCACGCTGAAGAAGGGGTCGAACACCAGCTCCTGCGGCACCACGCCCAGGGCGCGGCGCGCGGCGCGGTACTCGCGCCGGTTGTCGTGGCCCAGCACCGCGACGCGGCCGGCGTCCATGCGCACCAGGCCGGCGATGATGCCGATCAGGGTGGACTTGCCGGCGCCGTTGGGCCCGAGCAGGCCGAAGAACTCGCCGCGGCGGATGGAAAACTCCACGCCGTCGAGGGCCTTGAGCGTGCCGTAGGTCTTGCGGACGCCCTCGATGGAGATGGCGTCGGAGGTAACTGGCATAAGGGCGCGGATTATAGCCCCGCCCCGCGCCGGTTCAGGGGTGCTTCCGGTAGGTGCCGACGAGCTGCGCCTCGCCCAGCACGTGGCCCTTCATCGCCTGCTCCAGCCTGGCCTTGGTCGGCCGCCCGAGGTCGGGCAGGACCGTGTCGAGCGCGTAGAGCTTGTGGAAGTAGCGGTGCCGGCCGACCGGCGGACAGGGGCCGCCGTAGCCGGTGCGCTTCCAGTCGTTGATGCCTTCCAGCGTGCCGACCGGCAGGGCCTTGACCCCTTCCGGCAGGCCGGTCGCGCCGGCCGGCAGGTTGTACAGGACCCAGTGCACCCAGGTCATGCGCGGCGCCGCCGGGTCGGGCGCGTCGGGGTCGTCCACGATCAGCGCCAGGCTTTTCGCGCCGGCCGGCACGTCGGCCCAGGTCAGCGGCGGCGAGACGTCCTGGCCCTCGCAGGTGTACTTAACGGGGATGGCGCCGTTGGGCGCGAACGCGGACGACATCAGTTGCATGGCGACCTCCTGGGCCGTGGCCCACGCCGGGATCGTCAGGGCGGCGATCAAGTACCACCCGCGCAACGGCATGGGTACGTTTCGAGTGCGCGGCCGCGGCCGGGTTCCGGCTATTCGCGCCGCGCCGGGCGGTCCCAGGCCAGCCATTCCAGCACCACCGCCAGTTGCTCCACCGCCGGCAGGCGGCCATCCAGCACCAGGGCGTCGTCTTCCGGCGGCGCGAAGCGCGTGGCCACCTCGCGCACCAGCTCCGGGTCGCGGTCGCGCGCCGGGTGGCGGGGCTGGGCTTGCACGCGCTCGATCGCCAGCTCCACCGGGCAGCGCAGGCAGATCGCCGCGTAGTCGAGATCGTGGCGGTAGGCCAGCAGGCGCAGCCGGCTGCGCTTGGCCGGGCTGGAGAAGGTCATGCCGTCGACGATGCAGCCCTGGCCCAGCGCGCCGTGCGCCTCCACCGCCGCGAACACCGCGCCGTTGGCGGCGTGCTTTTCCGCCTCGGTGAACCGGCAGGCCGGGAACATGGCGGCGCGGATCGAATCGCGGTCGACGATGGAAAGGCCAGTCTTGCGCGCCAGCTCGCGCGCCAGCGTGGTCTTGCCCGAGCCGGGGATGCCCATCAGCGCGACCACCAGGCGCGGCGCCGTCACGCGGAAGGCTCCGGCCACAGCCAGGCCGCGCCGCGCACCCCGCTGGAGTCGCCGTGCCGCGAAGGCAGCAGGCGCGTCGCCACCCGGTCGGAGAATATCCAGCGGCCCCACAGCGCCGGCACCTCGCGGTACCAGCGCGCCACGCGCGACAGGCCGCCGCCCAGCACGATGGCGTGCGGGTCCAGGATGTTGACGACATGGGCCAGGGCACGCGCCAGCCGCTCTTCGTAGCGCGCCAGCGTCGCGGCGGCGGCGGCATCGCCCTGCTCGGCGCGGGCGACGATCTCCTCGCCGCCGCGCCGCTCGCCGGTCGTGCGCCGGTGGTCCGCCGCAAGGCCCGGCCCGGACAGCCAGGTCTCGATGCAGCCGTGGCGCCCGCACCAGCAGGCCGGGCCGGGCAGTTCGCCCGCCTCCGCGCGCGGCCAGGGCAGCGGGTTGTGGCCCCATTCGCCGGCGATGGCGTTGGGACCCGACAGCAGTTGACCGTGCACCACGATCCCTCCGCCGACGCCGGTGCCCAGAATAACCCCGAACACCGTCGCCGCGCCCGCGGCGGCGCCGTCGTGCGCCTCCGACAGCGCCAGGCAGTCGGCGTCGTTGGCCAGCCGCAGCTCGCGCCCCAGCGCGGCTTCCAGATCCTGCTTCAGCGGCTGGCCGTTCAAGCAGGTGGAATTGCAGTTCTTCATGCGCCCGGAAAACGGCGACACCGCGCCGGGCGTGCCCACGCCCACAGGCAGCCCGCGCGCCGCCACCGCCGCCTCCAGGCGCCCGACCAGATCGCGGATGGCGCACACCGTGGCGTCGTAGTCGCCCGCCGGCGTGGCGATGCGCTCGCGTCGCAGGATTTCCGCGCGCGGGCCCATGACGATGCCTTCGATCTTGGTGCCGCCGAGGTCAATTCCAATCCGCATGGCGCTGATTCATAAAGAAAACCTGTTCGGCGGAAATTTTCTGGCTACGCATGCACCTACGCACGTTCAGCCGCCGCCCTGGAGCTGAATTCGGAAAGCACGGCAGTTAACCAACCTCGCTTTTCCGGCGCTCGACTTCTGCTCCACGCTCAAGCAGTGCCTCATAAAGGTGGGCAGGTCCCAATAGAATCTCCTTGAGGCCGATTCGCACCTTCTCGGAGTCCAGGGCCTGCTTGCTCATTGTGGTATGCGCGGCCAGGGCGTCCATGATCGCGTTGAGAATCTCGGTCGCAAGGTCGGGCGAGTTCGCGAACTGCTCTTTCGTGTTGCTCTTCGCTTGGGCAATAAGCACTTCCGACTCCAGAAGCTTGCCCTTGAGCACGTTGTTCACGTAAACGAGCTTGTCATCGTCGGTCAGTTCGCCCTCGAACAAATCGTTGACCCGCGCGATGATTTCGCTCAGATACGCCTTTTCCGGCTCGCGGACTTCGCCGGCGCCGGCTTCGGTCATCGGCAGCAGCTTCTCGGCTTGCACCGAGTACAGGTTCAGCGCCGAAGCACCTTGGCGGCGCAGCTTGTGGTGCGTCAGTACGACCTTGGATAAATCGACCGTCTCGCGTTCTCGACCGAATTCCAGCAGCGGGAGCAGGCGTTTGTAGAAGATGGCCCGCTTCTCCAGCGCGGTGTTGCCGTAATCGAAGATCTGCGAAAGGAATGCGTACACACGGCCAAACGTACCGATGTCGCGCTTGAACATCACCAGCGCGTTCATCTCGTTCTTTGCCGACTGCTCGGCGTTCGCGTCCGATTTTGTCCGCGCCACGTGCAGCACATCGCGGGCGGCCCGGTAACGCTTCAGCAGTCGGTCGGCAACCGGCTCGATCGCCGCCGACAGCTCAGCCTGCGTGCCCTTGGGGTTGATCTCGGCCTTAACGACACGTTCGACCTCGTGCTCGTCGTAGTGGCCCAGCGCATCCAGCTTGGCGCGCAGGTCGTACACCAGGTTGGGATCCGTTACGCCTTCCAGCTCCGCCGTTTCGTGGTACGTCTTGAACGCCGCGAGCACTTCTTGCGGATCGTTCACGAAGTCCAGCACGTAGGTCGTGTCCTTGCCCGGATAGGCGCGGTTCAGGCGGGAGAGCGTCTGCACCGCCTGGATGCCGGCCAGTCGCTTGTCGACGTACATGCCGCACAGCAACGGCTGGTCAAAACCGGTCTGGAATTTGTTTGCGACGAGCAGAATCTGGTACTCGTCGCCGGCAAAGGCCTGCCGGATATCGCGGCCCTTCAGGTTCGGGTTCAGCTCTTTCGAATGCTCGGTGAAGGAGTCCGGGCCCGATTCCTTATCGAGGACCTCGCCGGAAAACGCCACCAGCGTGCCGATCCGGTAGCCCTGGCTCTTGATGTATTTGTCGATCGCGAGTTGCCAGCGGACGGCCTCCTGCCGGCTGGCCAACACCACCATTGCCTTCGCGTAGCCGTCGAGTAGCGGCGCGACGTTTTCGCGGAAGTGCTCGACAACGATCTGCACCTTGCTGGCAATGTTGTAGGGATGCAAGCGAACCCAGCGCATCAGGCCTTTCATTGCCTCGTTGCGCTCGACCGCCTTGTCGTCGAACTCCCGGCCGCCGGTCGCAAGCCGGAAGGCCAGCTTGTACGGCGTGTAGTTCTTCAGCACATCGAGGATGAAACCCTCCTCGATGGCTTGGCGCATCGAATAGACGTGGAACGGCGCCGGAAGATTGTCCGGACCCACCGGCCGCTCCGGCTGCGGACGCCGCCCGAACAACTCCAGAGTCTTGGCTTTCGGGGTTGCCGTGAAGGCGACATAGGTGATGCCCTTGTCCGCGACCCTTGCGGACATCTGTGCGGCAAGCACGTCCTCGGCGCTGATTTCGCCACCGTCTTCCAGCGCCTTGAGTTCTTCGGCGGACAGTACCTGCTTGAGCTTCGATGCAGCCTCGCCGGTCTGCGAGCTGTGCGCCTCGTCGGCGATCACGGCAAAGCGCTTGCCCTGCGTCGCGGCAAGTTCCTGCACTGTCGCCAGCGCGAACGGAAACGTCTGGATGGTGCAGACGATGATCTTCTTGTTTTCGGCCAGTGCCCGCGCAAGCTGCGCGCTCTTGGAGTCGCCTTCGCCGTTGACCGTCGCCACGACGCCTGTCGTGCGCTGGAAGTCGAAGATCGCCTCCTGAAGCTGGGAATCCAACACGGTCCGGTCGCTGACCACGAGAACCGTATCGAACATCTTGCGGTGCTCGGCATCGTGCAGGTCGGCAAGAAAGTGCGCGCTCCAGGCGATGGAATTCGTCTTGCCGGAACCGGCGGAGTGCTGGATCAGGTACTTCTGCCCGGGTCCCTCCCGCGTGACCGCCGCAACGAGCTGCCGCGTGGCGTCGAGCTGATGGAATCGCGGAAAGACGATGGCCTTGATCTTCTTCCTGTCGTCACGGGGCGCGACGACGTAGCGGCCCAGAATCTCCAGCCAGCTTTGCCGCGCCCAGACGCGCTCCCACAAGTACGCGGTGCGATGACCGTTCGGATTCACCGGATTGCCGGCCGCGCCGCCGTCGCCCCGATTGAAGGGCAGAAACTGCGTTGCCGGGCCGGCGAGCTTCGTCGTCATCCGCACTTCGCTGTTGCTGACCGCGAAGTGCACGAGCGCACCGCGTGGAAACTCCAGCAGCGGCTCGGTGGCGGGCTGCCCCTTCGGCCGTGGGTGGCGGTCGAAGCGGTATTGATCGACGGCGTCTTCAACGCTCTGCGTGAAGTCGGTTTTGAGTTCGACCGTCGCCACCGGGATGCCGTTGAGAAACAACACCAGGTCGGTGCAGTTCTCGTTGTGCAACGAATATTTCACCTGCCGCACGACACGCAGGCGATTGGCCTGGTACTTGGCCACGATGTCGGCGTTCATCGCCAGCGCCGGCTTGAACTGCACCAGGGCCAGGGACTGCCGAAGCCCGACCACTTCGATGCCGTGGCGGATCACATCGAGCGCGCCACGGTCATCGATTTGTTTGCGGACGCGATCCAGCAACACCGATTCCGCGGCGGCGCCGTGACTCTTGCTCAGGGCCTCCCAGGCTTTCGGCTGCGAGGCCTGCACCCAGGCGACGACGTCTGCCGGAAACAGTGCGCGAGCCCGGTCGTAGGCGGCGGCATCCTTCTCCGCATACAGCCAGCCGTGCGCGGCGAGGTGGGCGCAAATATCGTTCTCGAACTCGATCTCGTTGTGCAGCCCCACGCCGCCCTCCCCAACTTTTCCTTGGCTGACCTCCAATGTAAAGAAGGCGCCTTTTCTTTACATTAGAAACAGGCCAATGTAACGCTCGAATGAGTACGCTCGTCCCTTGCGCTGCCCGGTAATCTCGACCAGCAGCCCGAGCCGAATGAGTTCGCGAATCAGGCTGTTGGCGGTTGGGTGCGTGACGTCCAGACGATCGGTCAGCTCCGCCGCCGTCATCATCGGCGCCGAGTAGAACGCCTGCATCGCGCGTTGCGCCAGTGCTGCCCGCTTGCCGAGCCCTTGCACCAACCGATCCGCTTCCGTGCGCAATTCCAAGATCTTGCGGAAAACATCGCGCCCCTTTCCGGCCGTCTCCGCCACACCGGACAGGAAGAAGCGGATCCAATGGATCATGTCGTTCGAAACCCGCACCCGCATCAGCGCGTCGTAGTAGCTCGCCCGGTTGCGCTCGAAGAAATCGGATAGGTACAGCGAAGGCTTGGCCAAAAGGCCATGGCTGATCAGATACAGCGGGATCAGCAGACGGCCGATGCGACCGTTGCCATCGAGAAATGGGTGGATGGTCTCGAACTGGTAATGGCTGATCGCCACCCGTACCAGGTTCGGCACGGTGATGGCCTCGTTGTGCCACAACTTCTCCAGGTCGCTCATCAGCGCCGGCACGCCCTCGTGGTGAGGCGGAATGAACGCCGCGTCCGCGAGTCCGGAGCCGCCAATCCAGTTCTGGCTGCTGCGGAATTCGCCGGGCGCCTTGCGCTCACCGCGCACGCCGTCCATCAGGATGGAATGCGTCTTCTTGAGCAGACGGTTGGAAAGCGGCAGACGGTCAAGTTCCTCGACCGCTGTGTTGATCGCCCGGATGTAGTTTTGCACCTCGCGCCAGTCGTCGCGCTTTTCCGGCAGGATCGCCTCCTCGGGTAGCAGTGCTTCATCGATACCCGTCTGCGTGCCTTCGATGCGGCTGGACGTCTGCGCCTCCTTGACCACGTGCATGCGGATAAACAGGTCCACGTCCGGCACGATCAGCGAAAACGCATTCAACTCCCCCAGCGCGCGGTTGGCTTTCTCCAACAGCGCGTTGATCGTCGCGTCTTCCCAGCTCCATTCGTGGTTGACCGGCACGGGTTCGAAGCTCTTGTACTGCATCCGCTGCGCCCAGCGTCCGGCCGTGAAGGTTTCAAGCTTCATCGGACGCTCCGCCAGGCGTTCCACGGATTTCGTTCAGGGTCCGGCCCTTCGCGTCCTTCCACTCGATCAGCCCATTGGCCGTCCGGCCCGTGACGCAGGCGGCAGCAGCGCTGGGCGAAGCAAACAGATGATCGCGCTCAAACTGAATCCGCCCGTCATTTTCGATCAGCACGCCTTGTTCAAGCAGTCGATCCCGCACCCTCTGGTACCCGTGTCTCTGAAACGAAGGAACGGTCCCGGCTCGGCCGCTCGATCCCTTGAGCACCACGAAGCCTTCTTCCGTGAACAGGCCGCGCGCATCGGCCTCGGATGCGCGGCAGTAGAACAAGGCTTGTTCGTCGGACTTCGAGCGCGCCCGAGTCAGCGGCTCGAAGACCGGGTGCCCTAGTGTCGCCAGCAGCACCCGGATCGTGTCATGCAGCTCAATGCACTCGGCTTCCAGCGGCGCCGGCGTGTGCGGCCGGCTGCCGGCATTGCCGTTTTCCATCGCATAGCGGCCGGCCTTGCCGACCTGTTGGATCGAGAGCCACTCCAGAAACCCGGCATGCGTGCCGGTCATGTTGTTCGTCAGCGAGACGGCGACCAAGACGCGATTCCAGAACTCCTTCTTCTGATTGTGGTTCGCAAGGCGCTCCGCGAGGGAACCGGTTTGGCCGATGTAAACCAGCGGCTGCGCGCCGTCTTCGCTTTCGCCAACTAGAAAGTACAAGCCGACCTGCTCCGCCTCCGGCATCTTCAGAAAATCCGGCAGAAGACTGCGTGGCACGTCGATCAAGCGAACGATGCGGGTGGTGATGCCCGCCACGCGGATGCCCTGCGGGTCTCCGGAAGGCAGGAAGATCTGAATGGTCTGCGGATGCGCGCTCATGTGGCCTCTGCAATCGCGAGTCCGCGCACGTCGATCTGGCCGGTGACGGCGGCGGAAATCAGGGCGGAGCGGCGTTCTTTGAGGAGGGTGATGGCTTTCTGTGCCTCTTCCACCAAGCCGTCAAACCGTTTTACCTGAACTGAGATTGCCCGAAGAATTTCGTCTTGCTCCGACAGACTTGGCAGTGCCAAGTAAATGTTCTTGAACTCCTCCCAGTAAAGGCGCAGGCGGAAGTCAGTGATGCCACGGGAGTGCCGGCGCATTTGCTCGACGGCCTGAGGCGTTCTCAGTAATTGCTCGACGAAGGCCGTGCGTATTTCGCGTACGGGCCTAGCAACAATGTACGCGGGACTGACTTGGCCCGGAACAGTCACAGAACCAAAACCTCCCTGCCACGCGCGCATCATGTTGTACGCAAGATCGCCAGGACGGACCGCCTTGTACATTGAGCGGTCGTCACTCCGCGTCACCTTGCGCTCCATTTCATCGGCATCAAGTTCTTTGTCAGACACGCCGTCATGAATTGAAACGCTGAGAATTGGCAGATTGTCGCCGCCGATATCGGACGCCTCTCGAAACAGAGTCGCCATGCGAACAACCTCCCAATGCGCCGGTACATCCCCCAACCACTCGATACCGGAGGGCTTCATCGGCGCATCGGGATTACTCGGGCTATCCGTGCCCTCGCCCTTCGGGCCGCCGCCTGCGGCGGCGTTCAAATTTGCTCCCGGCAAATTTGCCAGGCCCTTGGTGACGGCGTGGGAAATTACGGCCTGACGCTTCCCCTTGAGCAGCGCGATCAGCTTTTCCTGCTCCGCCACCAGCGCGTCAATCTTGGCAGTTTCGCGGTCGAGGAAGGCGGCGATGGCGGTTTGCTCGGCAGTCGGAGGCACTGGCAATCGCAGTTTGCCTATTGCCTCAACAGCGAGTCCTGGCTGAGCGGCAGAGACCGAGTACTGATTCAGATTCATCGCGCGGAGCGTCTCGCCCAACCAGAAGGGGTTTACGCCCTCGACGGGTCTCACTACGACGGCGTGCTCCGAAGCCCAAAATCTTCCACTTGCATAGTTGACGTTTCCACAAAGGGCTCCCTGCCTGCCGATCAACGGGTATGTGCCTTCGTGCGTGAAACTTTCTGTGTATCCGCGAAGGCCGTTTCCTCCGAATACCGGAAACTCGCCGTCTGCTCGAATCGAATCACTGCTGATCGAGTCACCGGATGCAAGCATCGCGACGCGCTTGACCGACCAAACAGCCCAATGCGCCGGCACCGCCCCTAACCACTCGACGCCGCTGTCCTTGTATTCGGGATAGCGCGGAAAGCTCATTGAGCGTCTCCGACCAAGAAAAAACCCGCCCTGGTGCGCTTCCGTGGAGAGGCGTGGCGGGTGTTGTTGCCGGCGGTGTAAGGGGCGCCTGTCACGATCGCGAAGCGCCGGCCTTTAACTCGGCACCGCCGTCAGCCGCACGCCGAGCGCGGCGCAGACGCGCTGCACGGTGTCGAAGCGCGGCTGGGCGCCGGGACGCAGGGCCTTGTACAAGGCTTCGCGCCCCAGGCCGGTGGCCTTGGCGATCTCGCTCATCCCGCGCGCGCGGGCGACGGTGCCGAGCGCCTGCGCCAGCGCGGAGGGATCGTTCTCCTCCATCACGACGCTCAGGTATTCGGCGACGGCGCGCTCGTCTTCCAGGTGCTCGGCCATATCGAACTCCGGAAGTTTGGAAACCTTGATTCGCTTTCTCATGGCCTCAATCCTCAAGCAGGGCCGCCAGCTTGACGGCCTTGGCGATATCGGCGGCTTGCGTTGACTTGTCACCGCCGCCGAGCATCACGATCAGGGTCTTGCCGCGCAGCACGTAATACATGCGCCAGCCGGGACCGAAGAATTCGCGCATCTCCATGACGCCCCTACCCACCGGTTTGACATCGCCAAGCTGGCCCAACTGCGCCTTTTCCAGCCGGCGACCGAGACGGCGGCGCGTCATGCCGTCCTTGACCCCGGAAAACCAGGCGTTGAACTCGCCGGTGAGTTTGACCGTGAACACGACGGCAGTGTATTCGAGCGACTACAGGCGGGCAATCGCGGCGGCCGGGCGCGAAGGCCTCATGTCGACAATCCCTCGATCATCGATTTGATCCGATCCGTGCAGGCCTTCAGCTCGGCGTCAATCTCCGCCAGCGGCCGCGGCGGCTTGAACACGTAGAAGTGCCGGTTGAACGGGATTTCGTAGCCCACCTTCGTCTTGTCATGGTCTATCCAGGCGTCTGGCGCGTGCGGCAGCACCTCACGACGGAAATACGCTTCCACGTCTTCCTTCAGCGGGACGTTCTCGGTATCGCGCAGGCTGGCGTCCGCTTGCGGTTTGCCTTTCTGCTTGCCCTTGGCTCCGAGTACCGGCTTGCCGTGCTCGTCCTTCAGCGGTCGCTCGACGGTGATCGTGCGGTAGCCGAAGTCCTCGTTGCGGAAGATGCGGCTGATGGGCTTGCCGTCCTTGCTCGCTTCGGCGAACTCGCCGAACAGGCGGGTGATGCGCTCGATATGCGCATCCGACAGTTCCTTGCGCTTGCTGCCCCAGACGTAGGTGGAAGTCCCCGTGTTGTAGCACAGGTCGGTCGGCAGGCCGACGATGGCATCAAGCAGGTCGATCGCCAGCACGTCGCGGCGCATTTCGGATAAGCCCGAACACGCGCCGCCGGTGAACAGCGGCGAGCCGTTGAGGACGATGCCGAAGCGGCTGCCTCCGTCCTTGGCCGGGCGCATTTTTGCGAGCAGGTGCAGCAGGAACAGCATCGAGCCGTCGGAGACGCGCGGCAGGCCGGGGCCGAAGCGGCCGTTGAAACCCTGCTGCTCGTGTTCCTTGCGGACTTCTTTCTCGACCTTCTTCCATTCCACGCCGAACGGCGGATTGGACAGCATGTAGTCGAAGTGCCAGCCGTGGTGTCCGTCCTCGGATAGCGTATTGCCGAAAGCGATATTGGCCACGTCCTGGCCCTTGATGAGCATGTCCGCCTTGCAGATGGCGTAGGACTCGGGGTTGAGTTCCTGGCCGAAGACGGTAAGCCGGGCCTTGGGGTTGTGCTCTTCCAGGTACTCGCCGGCGATGCTGAGCATGCCACCCGTGCCGGCCGTTGGGTCATAAATCGTGCGTACGACGCCGGGCTTGGATAACACGTCGTCGTCCTCGACGAAGATCAGGTTGACCATCAGGCGGATGACTTCGCGCGGGGTGAAGTGCTCACCGGCGGTCTCGTTGGAGATTTCCGCAAACTTGCGGATCAGCTCCTCGAAGACCAGCCCCATCTGGTGGTTGTCGACCGCCTCCGGGTGCAGATCGATGCCGGCAAACTTTTCCGTAACTTGGTACAGCAAGCGCGCCTTGGCCAGGCGGTCGATCTGTGCGTGGAATTCGAACCGCTCGAAAATATCCCGGACGTTCGGCGAGAAGCCCTGAAGGTAGCTGTAGAGGTTTTCTCGGATGTGGTCCTGGTCGCCGACCAGTTTCTTCAGGTCCAGCGGCGAGGTGTTGTAGAAACTCTGCCCGGCCTTGCGGAGCAGGAAGGGTTCGGGATTCAGCCCTGCCTTGGCCTTGGCCTCAAATTCGGCCAGAACCGCCTTCTTGGACGGCTCCAGCACGCAATCCAGACGGCGAAGAACCGTGAACGGCAGGATGACCTTCCCGTACTCGGATTGCTTGTAGTCGCCGCGCAGTAGGTCGGCGACCGACCAGATGAAGGCGGACAGTTCTGGCTGGTTCATTGCCGATTTTCGTAGTTATGGCAACGCCTAGTTTATGTGCATCCGCCGGCGGCCGGAGGACTGGCCGCAAACTGCGTCGCCGGGTCAACTTGCCTTACTCAAGCTTCCACTGACAGGTAGGGCAATCGGTATTGCCGACGGCAATAGGAGCCAGCGCCGGACATCCGCGTTCGGCTTTCCCGTTTCGTGCAAAACAAACGCCCAGTCAGGGACTTGCGTCAGTTGCGGAGACTACTCGCGACGACTCGCAACGGGTATCGCCTTTTGTGCCGCCGAGGTCGATACCGATACGCATATTGAAAAAGTCGGCCGGGTGAAATCCCGGCCGAGTCTTTGCCTGCGGACGCCCTACTCCTCGCTGCGCGTCTTCTTGACCTGGATCGCCTGCTGGAAGGTCGGGCGGTTGGTCCAGTGGATCGACGGGACCGCCTGCGTGCTGATGGCGGTGTGCTCGACGTCGCTGTAGGCCTCGACCGCGGCGCTGTCCTCGCCGGCGGCCTGGTTGGGGCGGCCTTCCTGGCCGGCGAAGGTGGCGCCGAAGCCGGAGCCGTCCCAATCGTCGATGTTGGCGAGACCGCCGGCGTCGGCCACGGCCTGGTTCAGCGCCTCCAGCACCGCAGCGCGACAGGCGGCCAGGCCGCCCGTGCCGGCGCACTTGAGGCGCCGGTACGGCGTGTGGCCGGGCTTGTCCAGCGCCATCTCCAGCACGCGCTTCATGTTCTGGAACCAGCCGAACTGGTAGGCGGAGCCCTGCTCGCGCGGCGCGTCGTAGCTGCCCTGGCCGACCAGGCCGCGGATGTTGGGGGTGTCGCCGTCGAGCTGCGGAAGGATCCTGTCGATCAGGCGCGGGTACCAGGCGTCCATCAGCACCACGGCGGCGCGATGGTCGTAGGTGCCGCTCCGGTCGCGGTCGCGCCGGTACGCGCCCAGGCCCTTGGCGGCGTCGCCCTCGATCCAGGCGGCGGAGCCGTCGTCCAGCCAGTCCTGCATCAGCGCGACGAGCTGGTTCAGCGCGGCCAGGTCCGGGATCTCGCTCAGGCCCGGACTGGCGGCCTGGGTGCGCAGCACCTCCAGCAGCAGCGGCAGCACTTCCTGGCCGCGCAGGTCGGTGAAGGCGGCGTCGGCCATGATCTCGGTCATGGTGCCGATGTCGTGCTTGCGGCCGGTGTCGGCGAAGGCGGCCAGGCGCTTGGCGAGCATGTCGGCGCGGTGCGTGGGGCCGTACGAGCCGTTGAAGTCGGCCGCCCACCAGTCGCGCGCCGGCGCGTTGTTCCAGCTATGGATGTAGCCCTTCGCCGGGTTGGTCGCCTGCGGGTGCTCGGCCAGCGTGAGATAGCCGGCCCACTCGAAGTAGCCGTTCAGCGGATCGCCCTGCGCCACCGGCCGCGCGCGGTTGGGGTAGCCCTTGATCGGGCCGTCGTCGTTGCCGTCGCTGCTGTCCTCGTCGTCGAAGCCGCCGTAGGTGGCGAAGAAGGCGTTGTCGAGGTCGCGGCCGTTCTCCCATTCGAAGCGCCCGTCGCCCCACACCGGCAGCTCGGCGTGGCCCTGCGGGTGGCGCTTGGGATACAGGCCGCTGTGGATGTAGCCGACGTTGTCGCGGTCCACGTACAGCCAGTTGAAGGTGCCGGTGACGCTGTTGAACACGCGGCGGAAGCTCTGCGGGTCCTTGACCAGCCGGGTGCTGGCGAGCGCGAACGGCGGGGCGGTCTCCAGCTCGCCGAAAAAGGTCGAGCGTTCCAGCGACACCGCCACCGGCTGGCCGCCGACCAGGGCGGTGGCGATCACCGGGCCGTAGTGCGTGCGCAGCACGCGCCGGGTGACGCTTTCCGGCGAGAGCGGGCCGTTGGAGGCGAGGCTCGCCGGGGTGGGCGCCGCGGTCCAGGCGTCGGTGCGGCGGTAGAAGCGCCGGCACTGGAAGGTCGCGCCGTTGTCGGTGCTGTAGAGGTAGCCGTCGGCGTCGGGATAGCCGTCGGCGCCGCCGGCGCCGGTGTTGTTGTTCCTGGCGTCGTTGCGCGAGGGCGGGTTGTTGAGCAGGGCGCCGCCGTCCAGCGCGCTGCCCTCGATGTTGCACAGGCGGGAGACGCGGATGTCGATGATGTCGGAGCTGCCGGAGGTGGCGCTCCAGGCGTAGTCGATGCCGCGGCCGATGTTGATGTACGGCAGGTCGGCGAACACGATGCCGCGGCCGGCGAAGTCCAGCGGCGTGCCGCCGTTGGACACCACCGCCACCTCCCACAGCAGTTGCGGCAGGAAGTAGCTGGTCTGCGGGCCCATGACCGCGATCGGGTAGCCGTCGGTGGTGCGGTCCGCGTTCACCGCGATGAAGTTGGACGCGGTCTGCGGCACGTGCAGCGCCTTGCGCAGCATCACGAACGGCTCCAGCGCCTGCGCCACCGCGCGGCGCTGCGCCGGCGTCGGCCGGCCGGCCCGCGCCAGCCGCGTGCGCGCCTTGGCCGGCGCGGCCTTGGCCAGCGGCAGCATGGCGCTGTGCTCGAACGGGTCGAGCGCGGCGAAGCTGTCCACGTCCCATACCGCCGCGCCCGCCGGCAGCGTCTGCGGGCAGGTCTCGCTAACCGTGGCCGGCGACTGCGTGGGGAACGAGGCCTCGATGGTGTACGGCGTGTCGGGATCGTTGGCGTGGCGTACGTCGCGCCAGAACTCGCAGGCCGCCTGCGGGATCTGGGCGTCGCCCGGGCCGAAGGACGGGTCGAGCTTCTGCAACAGCAACAGCGCGTTGTGCTCGCTGCCGCCGCCGACCGCGAAGATCGACTGGATCAGGATGGCGGAGGCGACGATGTCGCGCGCGTTCCAGTCGCGCGGCGGGAACTGGCCGGGGGCCAGCGACTCGTACTCCGGCGGAACCTCGCCCGCGCCCTCCGGCGTCTGCAAAAAGGCGATGTAGGCGTTAATGCCCTGGGTGAGGCTGTCGACGTCGGCAATAATCAGGTCGCCCAGCGTGCCGAACTTGCTGTGCGCGCCTTCCAGCATCGCTTGCAGCTCGTCCTCGCTGTAGCCGGCCACGCGCGCCAGGCTTTCGTCGAAGTCGTAGAAGCCCGCCGCCGGGCCGAAGAATTCCGACAGGCGGCCGCGGCCGATGTTGCGCAGCACGTCGTGCTGGAACAGGCGGTCCTGCGCCGACACGTAGCCGACGCCGAACATCGCCGAGGCGCGGTCCTTGGCCTGCACGTACGGCACGCCCCAGCCGTCGCGGCAGATCGTGGCCTCCATGCCCTCCGGCAGGCCGGAGGGCGTGATGCAGGTGGCGTCGGCCGGCGGCGTCAGGCGCGCTTCCTTGAAGTAGTTGCAGGCCAGGTCGGAGGCCGCCGCATGGTCGTCCAGGCTGGCCGGCGGCGTGCACGGCGATGCCTTGAGTCCCTGCGCGGCGTACGCCAGGTTGCCGTAGAGATCGAGCTGGTCGCGGAAGTTAGCCGGATACGGCCCCTGGCCCTGCGCCCCGCCGCCGGCGCTGTTGCCGTTCTGGCCCGGCGGCACCACGTTGAGATAAACGCTCGGCCCCGGCTTGCGCGCGCCGCCGCCGAGGGCGCCGTCGTCGCCATCGCCCTGCTTCGCGCAGGCCACCAGCAAACCGGCGCACAATAGCGCCGGCACTCGCACCGTCTTCCCGATCATGATTTTCCCCCAGCCGGACGCGCACTCCGCTGCGCGCCCTTCGGCCAGCGCGGATTCTAATCCAGCCCCGCGCGACCCAAGCCTCACCGTCGCCGGCGGAACCCCGCCGGTGCTGCGCCTGGCGGACCTCGCGTTCGGCGACATCGGCGCTCTGCTCGCGCGCTTCGGGCTGGAACTGGCGGCGGTACCGGACGGCGCCCCGATCCCCGGCAGCTACTGGGGCGCGCCGGAGAGCGGCATCGTCTATCGCTTCGACGAAAGGGTTTGAGAGGGCGATCTGACGTTTTTGTTCTTCGACGGCGCGACCCCTTGGCCGTGCGCCATTTCGTCGAACGAATCGTCCGAGTTCGGCACCGCACTGGACGGCGAAGGCTTGCCCGAATCGCGCTCAATCGACACGACAAACCCCGTCGCAAACCGTCCTAGTCGGCCAAGACCGGCAGTGTCTTTTATGCGTAAAACAGGTGGACGCTGAGTTTGCCTCTTCATGCCTTCGCCGGCCCCCGTTTCGATCTTCGGGCAATTCGGGTTGGGGACGAGTGTGTCCGACAAAGCGCAGGTGTGGCTTGACGATTCCCTTTACACACCCCGCGTCGCACGACAGCCAACTGGAACTAATACGGCGGTGTCGGGGCATATTTCCTTTTGGTTCGCAGCCGTTCGCGCCGCACCTCACTGCGACACCATGCAGCATGATCGATCCTAAACTGCCTTATCCATGCGGCTTCGTTGACGGGATTTTCGGTGAAGTAATCATTCGGAACCCATCGGTTTTCAAAACCGGTTCCATCCGGCTTTGGAACTTGCACTTGGCGATGGTCAACGAGCGGAAAGTTAAAGTGAGTCCCGGAGTTTCTCCAGATTTCATACTCGGCGGCGATGGATCCGGAGATGTAGCTCCTCGGCAGGAGAACTCGTCTCCGAGATTCCATCGCCGACGTCGCCAACGAGCCGATCAGCAGGCTCAGGTCTATCAGGTGCTTACGTCGGGCATCGGCCATTCGCCTCGCCAGAAGGAACGCCGACGTCGGAAGCGGCGTCTTCCGCTCCGCGTGAGCAACCACTATTGAACTCAACGTTTCATAGGTCGGGGACGAAGGATTCAGAGAAATGACATCGTGCAGAAAAAGGTGGGCCATTTCCGCGGCGCATAAGCGCACGATTGTATCGTCCGAATCCTTCGGACGACTGGCACGGGAGGTGTCATGTCCGCGCCACAACCAATTCTGTGGCGGAGCTCGGCCAGGAATTATCGGTAGCACATCGCGAACCAAGATGTGTGCGACTTGCTGTCGAACCAATATACCTTCGACCTGGTGTCGCAGGAATGCAATAAGGTTGCCGGCATCGAAATCGCCATAATTTGACGCACTCGCGATCTCGTGGAAGCGTGCGACCAAGGCGCCCCAAATCGGTGGGTGTTCGGCAGAACCCACCACGTCGAGCCCAAATTTCGCTTTCAGCCATCCGAGGCGGTCAAGCGCGCACGCGTACCGCAGTAGCGCGGCCAGCACCATGAGCACGAGGCGTCCACCCGGCTCGCGTTCATCAGCGATTCGTTCGGCACCGCTTTCATCGATCGCTGGCGCAAGGAGAGCGAGGTCATGGATGGTTTGTTCGTCCGCGAACCCGGAATTTCGAACGCCTTTCAGAATCTTGCTTTGCCCGCCGCGGACGAAAGTGCGCCAAGCGACATCACGGGTTTGATCTGAGACGAAATAGTACAAATGCTGTCGAGTCACGCCGAGGCAGCGTGCGGCACCCTGCACGCCTTCGCCGTTTTTCCGGCATTGCTTCACGAAAGCGCCGATCCATTCCACGATGCGCTTCGCCGCTGCTTCACGACCGGTCTTCCTGGACGGCGAGGCGGGAAAATTCATGCGGTCTGCGATTTGATCCCTATCTGGCATACCTACAACACGATATCCGAAAGCCGACCTCTCGGATTCATGAACCGGCAACCGATATTCACCAGCAAAGTCATCTCTTCCGCGGCTTTCGCGGCGAACCCCGTCGTTTTGCGGCTTGCTCCGCTACTCAGTCATATGGCCCGCGGCTACAGGGGCATGACTGCCCAGGGAGCAAAATCTGCCCA
The DNA here is from genome assembly GCA_016182805.1 of Gammaproteobacteria bacterium. Taxonomy (GTDB): domain Bacteria; phylum Pseudomonadota; class Gammaproteobacteria; order Nevskiales; family Nevskiaceae; genus JACPFV01. Next base: position 48,294 of record JACPFV010000008.1, on the reverse strand, counting down.
CAGTTTGGGCAGCCAACTATTGGCACCCCTGCCGGTATTCGACAAGTTGCGGACTCGCGCCTGTCGTCATGCTTGGTGTCGCGACGGTCGTTACGGTCCTTCTTATCGCGGTTGCTGGACATAATGCCTCCGTCAATTTACCTGCCATCTTCAATCTGGCCTTTCTCGGACCCTGAATGCAGCCACGGGTCATTATTGCTTTTCTTACATGCCGTGGGGCCCTCCGTGGCAGCGCGCTTGCCTCATCGACAAGGACGAGGAAATTATTCCTGACGGTCTTGGCGGGCGGCTTGACGAAATGCTTTACACCATCCGACGGGAGCCGTGCGGCGGTCGTGTTTGTTTGGAGCTGGATAATTCCGACCTCCCGGCAAGCGATATCGCTCGCTCAAAGAGTGAAGCCCCGGTGGGAGCGACCCAACGGGGCTTCGAGTTCCGGCTTTGCCGGATGGATGGGCCAATTCTCGATACTGGCGATCCACCGCCGATGATCGGCACTGCGGACGCGCCGATTACGCCTTCGCAGTCATCATGGGTGCTGCCAGGTGCTGCGGGGTGGAGCTGCGCTCCGATCCCCCTGGTCCCAGTGGGACACGGTCAGTGGTACTCAACAGGCTCGGATTTAACGGCTCCGGCGGGCGCGGTTGCTGGTGGTCTTGGTCGCCGCTTCGAAGCCACGCGTGTTTGACTTGCGAAGCAACAACTTCTTTACGTCTCGTAGCGATAGCGGTGCACGGTCGTGAGGGGCTTTCTTCATGCGTTCGTACGCTCCAGGCCGATGCCTTGCAAGGCGGCTCCATTGGCTTGAAGCGTTCAGCGCATGTCCCCGATCCGCTACGACGATCCTCCTCGTCGTCTTTCGTGTGCCTATTTCATTGTTATGACGCCTTCCTCAGGCTGTCAATGTGGATAACTATGCGTCCGGCTCGTCGTCCGGGCGTATCCCCACGTACTCCTCCAAATCCACCGTCACCAGTTCTCCGTTCTCATCATGGAACGTGATCGCAGCGCGGGGCTTCTGCCCCTTGGAATCAAGCGCCGCGAGGGCCATGCGAAGGGCAACGCCCTGACGAAGCAGCTCAGCATCGTTGGTCGTTGGGACCGCGGCGCGCAGGCGCTCCCACAGCACGTGCCACGGCCCCGATAGCCGCAACGTCACCGTGATCGTCTTCGACGGAATCGGAGCCACCAGGCCCTTGGTCGCACCCACGCTGAGGACGGCGGGCGATTCTGCCGCCTTCCCTGCCGCTGCCTGAGAAACTTTAGAGCGTCGCTTCATGCAGGCGAGTCTAGAAAATCCATTTAGAAACAACAGGCACACAACAAGAAAACAATTGTGCTTGCGCAGCTGTGCACACTGCGGCATATTCGACCCCCGGCCGCTCGGGGAGGTGCGTGACTTTCGGGGCGGGTTCCAAGGCAGCAAAACCACTAGGGGAAACACATGAAGCGATACAGGAGAGGAATTGGCCGAGCCCTCGCGCTCGGCGTGGCTATGGCCGCGGGCTCAGCAGTCGCGGCGGACGACATGACGGGCCGCTTTGGGGCTGGCGTCTCAACAAACGCCTTGAACTTCGGGCTTGGTCCGACGGCGGAATACTGGCTGTCGGATGAGTTTGGCGTCAGCGGCAGCGTGGGTGTGGTCGGCGACTTCACGACGTACGGCGTGCGGGTAATGAAGCTTTTTGATGGCCCGTTCGCGCTGTTTGGCGTCGAGACCCGGCCGTACGCTGCACTCGGGTACTCCTCCGTTAAGGAAAGCATTGACGGCGTGGATGCGGACGGGAACGGCTTGGAATTGGTCGGTGGATTCCAGGCGCTCAATGCATTTGATAATCCAAACCTCGCCTGGGGTCTTGAGTTCGCCTACTCCAACGTCGAGACGGAGGCCAACTTGGGGGAGTCATGCTACCCGATCGATTTCGAAACTGAGGAATGTACAGACGTCACGGTAAAAGGCGACTACGGCGGCTTCTCCATCGGCGGCAAGCTCATCTACTTCTTCAACTGAGCCGCACCGTGTCTCTCCCAGGCGTTAGGCACGCCAGCCTCCACGTCAGGGACCTGGCCTCCCGCGTTGCGGGAGGCCTCTTTTCGCTCGCCACCCTCCTCCGATCTCCCAGGGAGTCGCTTCGCATGAGCCTCACGCCGTTTTCGATTTGCCGCATCGCGCCGCTTCTCGCGCTCCCCTTCCTTACCGGCTGCACACAGATGCAGCTCGGCAAACGCGAAGAAATGCCCAAGGTTCCCTCCGGTGTTGGACAGGTTTCCATTGAATCGGTCACCAACGATGCTGAGGCGGAGTACGGCCTTCGGGTCGCGCCCAATGGACAGCATCTGATCTTCAATCAAGGAAGCGGTGCGGGCCGCTCAGGATTTCTCGCCGGCCGCAGCCGAAACGGCGGTCCTGCCGCGATCGTGCTTATGGAGCTTGGGAAACCCGGCAAGACGATGCTCAGCCAGCAGGGCGCACGTGACCCGGCGTGGTTTTCCGACAGTCGCGGCTTCGCATTTTCCATGGAGCAAGGCAGTCAGTCGCTTCTTGCCCGCTCCACCGTAGGCGAAGGCATTGCCGCGATTCAATTCATCTCGCCGACGCCGTGCACCGCCTATGACCAGTCTCCGTCGGTGTCGCCCAGTGGCGCGAAGGTCTTGTTCGTGACGATAACCAAGCCGAGTGAGGCCGGAACGATTGCGCTCATGGACCTCAAGGCGTCCGAGTCGAAGTGCAAGATGCTGTTTGGCGGCTCCACGCCGCAATGGGCGCCGTCGGGGTCGAGGTTCGCATTTGCACGCGGCGTGAATGGGCGAAGCCAGATTTTTACGTTCGACGAGTCGAAGAACCAGCTCACGCAAATCACGTTCGGCGACTTCAACAACTTCGATCCCGCATGGTCGCCGGACGGTCGCCGACTCGTCTTCGTAACCACACGAAACGGCAACGAAGACCTCTACACGATTGGCGAGGACGGCGGTTCCTTGGTGCAGATTACCCAGGGACCGACCAACGACCGCTCGCCCACGTGGTCGTCTACGGGCGACATCTATTTCGTCTCGGATGCCGGCGGGCAGGCGGACATCTGGCGGGCGCAGGTTAGATCCAGGTAGTGACGCCCAATGCCGTCGCATAGGCTGTGGGAGAGGAGGTGCGGTTCCCGGCGCTGATCCAGGGATGGAACACAGCGCCGGACAGGTCGTTTGGAAGAGTAAGCGGGGGACGCCATGCGTTTTTCAAATCAAGAGAAAGTTGTCACTGTGTTGTTGGGGGTCGTCTGCACCATCGCACTCGTCGCATGTGGTGGTGGAGGCGGGTCAAAGCAAGCGCGTCGCCAAGCGGCACACTTTACGCCGGGAACCACCACCATGGTCGTGCCAGCCGACACGATCGGCGCGGATGGCGCAGTGCTTATCGCTCCCGAGGGCAGTGCCCTTGCCGGCGTGACGGTCGAAATACCCCCCGGCGCTCTGTCCGAAGATCGTGAAATCGGTCTTTCGCTCGACAGCGGAACGGTCAGCACTCCTGAAGGCGTTCCGGGTCCGGCGCTTGTCCTTGATACAGATGGTCCCGCGACCTTTGAGCGGCCAGTGCGCATCACGATTCCTTATCGGGACGAGGACACGATACCCGTTCCCTACTACGTCGATGATGCGGGCAACCTGCAACTGGCGCAGTTGACGGCACTCGACCTCGAGAACCGGACCGCAACGTTCGATACGTTCCATGCCTCCACCTTCACGTGGATTCTCGCCTCGATCCGCGATGCGCTCGACGGCAGCTTTCGCACATCATTTGCTGTTGGAGAAGACGGCTTCCAAATTGCCAACAGCGGCTCAGAGTACAACCGTGAGGGCGAATGTTTCGGCATTTCGTCGTTTTCGCTCTGGTACTTCGAGAACATGAGGTCGCGCGAAGGTAACCTCTACCCGCGCTTCATGAATCCCGTCGGAACTGACTCCGAGGGGCAAACGCGAGTGGGCCAGCACGTGATTGCCACCCGGGCTTTTACCTCGATCGCCCAGCAGTGGACGACCTACTACAACACCATCGTCCGAGACGAGCTGGCACTGCCCCTCAACGGCCTACTCAATTACGTGGTTATCACGAACGCCCTTCAAACGACACAGAGCCCCGTCCTGCTTTATCTCTGGCGATCCGACGGACAGGCTGCGCATTCCGTTCTCGCTACGGCGTACGATCACGGCGAGATCAGCATTTATGACGTGAATTTTCCAAACTCCGTGAGGACGATCGCGTACGACTCGGCGAGCGACTCCTTTCTTCCCTACGCGAGCGGTTCCGTGTCGTTTGACCGCGTCAACTACAGCGGCGATGGCTCGCTCTACCTCACGGAGCCATACGAAAACATCCTGGCTGACGCAAAGGACAACTTTCATTCGTCCGCCGATGCGACCATTTCGGTTTCCTCGCACCACAGCGGCCAGCAGGTTTCCGAGCGGATCGTATCGCTGGCAGGCACCATCGAAAGCTCACAGGTTCTGGTGGAACAACTAACGGTGTATGTCGGGTCCACTGCATACAAGACCACAGTTGCCGAGGACGGGGCCTTTCGGATCGTCGTGTCGATTGCCTCGGGCGTAAATCATCTGCGATTTGAAACTTTCGGTCGCGACTTCAATTCACAGGAAAACCGTGCCGATCTGATCGAGGTTCCGAACAATATGCGGACCGAGGATTTCACGCTTGATGGCCTTTTCGTGGAGTCCGTGATCCGCATCAACCTCACCTGGGATACCAACGACACGGACGTTGACTTGTATGTCATCGATCCCGTCGGTGACTACTCGGCGTACTACCACCCAACCACCGGGGATGGCGGTTTCCTCGATCATGACGTCACAACAGGCTATGGCCCCGAAAATTGGCTCCTCACCACCGCCAACACCATACGGTGGGACGAGCCGTACTTGGTCCGCGTTCACTACTACAACAGCCGCGGGCGTGGGCCGACCAACTACACGGTGGGGGTCCAGCTCTACGACGGCCCGCGCGCCGTGACTTCGTACTATCGCGGCACGCTTTCGGCGAGTAACGGAAGTAATACTGCACCCGACGCAGAGGGACCCGACTGGGCCGATGTCGTGCTCGTCGTGCCGCGGCAAGCCCAGAATGCTCGCGCCGCAAGTCGTGCGATGGCGATTCAGTCAAAGTCCAGCGGATCGTGGCGGATTCGCGCCCCCGTTCCACCACAGGAACAGCGGCGAAAGTAGCGACCAAGGAGTGGGGACGCACCGCTATACACAGGAGGCCACCGAGCTCCGTCACGCTGAGTGGTAGTGTGGTGGCATGGCGCTTATGACGATAGGGAGGATCGGAGTCTTAGCGGTCGCTGTTGGAGTCGTCGTGATGGTTGGCAGCGGAGGCGATCGGCAAAACTCGCTCGCCGCGGATGAGTGCGAAGTTGTTGCATCCACACCGATTGGCGCGGAGGGTGGCGAGTTGCTCGCCCCAAGCGATGATTCCCCTATCGCTGACGCGCGCGTCGTATTCCCGCCGGGTGCCCTCAGTACCCCAGCAGTTGCGTCGCTCGGCTATTGCAATAGAACCGCTCAGCTTCATGCCGGTGCCGGCAGCGGTGTTTTTCTCGTCTTGGCGGTTGCGGGCGTAAAAAAATTCGAGGCACCCGTACGAATTGAAGTGCAAACAAAACGGTTTCGGCTTCCGATTCCCTATCGCGTTGACGACGACGGAAGGGTTCATCTGGCCGATATCGGAAAGATTGGAAAGCTCACTGGACGGCTTACGTTCTCCACGTTTGTTCCGGGCACCTATACGTGGGTGTACGACTCGGGACTGCTGGGTTGGCTGCAACTGCTGTCGTAGCGGGGGTGCTCTGGTGAATATGAACGAAACCATGCAAAGACCGCCGAGCGCTTCGGCGATACAGTGCCGCGCCGCATTCCGGTGAACGCACGAACGAGCAGCAATCGTGAAGTCTCAACCTCCAGACAACGTAACCTGCCTGCGCGATCTGAATGCGGAGGCCGTTATAGCCTTCCTCACCGCGCGCCGGCTTGCTCCCGTACTTCTCCCCGACGGCGCCGATCTCCCCGGCAGCTACTGGGGCGCCCCGGAAGCCGGCCTCATTGGCAACCGGCTTTACATCCGCCCGGACACGCCGGTCCATTCGATTCTCCACACCGCCTGCCACTGGCTGTGCATGGATGACGCCCGGCGCGTCTCGGTCCACACCAATGCCGGCGGGGATGACCTCGAAGAAGTCGCCGTCTGCTATCTCCAGTGCCTCCTGGCCGATCTGCTGCCCGGATACAGCCGGGAACGCCTCTTCGCCGACATGACGGCGTGGGGATATAGCTTCCGGCTCGGCTCCCCCGGGCGCTGGTTCGCCGAAGATTCCGACGATGCCCAAGGCTGGCTCCTGGCGCGCGGGTTCCTCACCGCTGCGGAGGGCGGATATCGGCTTGGTGCAGTACTTGGAATTGCGACTGGCTGAAACCGGACAGCGCACAAGCCGGAATCACACCGAGGTTCGTCCGCGGTTTTGTGCGGGGCATTAAACGTAACTACAATAACTCATGCGCTACGCCTGGGATGAGGAAAAGCGGGCGAAAAACCTGCAAAAGCATGGCCTCGACTTCCTCGCTGACGGTGGTTTATGTGCCGGGAAAGCCGACGCGCATCGTCAGCTTTCGACCGGCAAAGCGGCCGGAACGCGAGGCGTACTATGCGTGGCTCGAAAACGACTTCAATGACACTCGATGAGATGCGCGCTGCGTGCGAACGCGGCGAGAGCAAGACCGACCGGGTGCGCGTGCGGCGCAATGCCCGCATGGGCATCGAGCCCGCGTCCGACCGCGATTCGCCCGATGCGTCGCGCCACATGCGGCAGCTTCTGAAGCGCGGGCGCCCGAAGCTGGACAAGCCCAAGGAGCTGCTCACGCTGCGCGTGGACCCGGACACGATCAAGAAATGGAAAGCGACCGGCCCGGGCTGGCAAACGCGCATGGCCGCCGTGCTCAAGGCGGTGGTTTGACGCGAGGGAGACCGTTCAGGACCGGGCGGCGACGGCCGGGGCGATGGGGCTGGACAGCTCGCGCGCGTGCAGCACGCCGTTGCGGCCGCGGCGCTTGACCTCGTAGAGCGCCTTGTCGGCCTGCTCGAACAGTGTGCGCGGATCGCCCGACGGCGGCAGCTCGGTGGTGGCCACGCCGATGCTGATGGTGACCTGCCCCAGCGGCGCGGCATCGTGGCGGATGTTGACGCTGCGCAGGCTGTCCAGCAGGTTGCCGCCCACGCGCAGCGCACCTTCCGCCGGCGTGTCCGGCAGCAGGATGCCGAACTCCTCGCCGCCGAGGCGCGCGACGAAGTCGGTGCCGCGGCGCACGCCGCATTCCAGTTGCTCGGCGATCTGCTGCAGGCACTGGTCGCCGGCGATGTGGCCGTAGCAGTCGTTGAAGAACTTGAAGTAGTCGAGGTCGACCAGGAGCAGCGACATCGGCTCCTGCAAGCGGCGCACGCGGCGCCATTCGCGCTCGAAGTGCTCGTCGAAGGCGCGGCGGTTGTGCAGATGGGTCAGGGTGTCGCGGTAGGCGAGCTGGGTCAGCTCGGCCTGCGCCTCGCGCAGGGCCTGCTCGGCGCTGCGCCGGTCGTGGATGTCGGCGATGGCGCCGGCGATGCGCCGCATGCGGCCGCCGGCGTCGCGCTCGGCCTTGGCGTGGGAATTGAACCAGCGGTAGCCGCGGTGCTTGGTCAGCAGGCGGAAGTTCACGTCGAGGAAATCGCCCTGGCGCAACTGCCCGGTACCCAGCTCCCACACGCTGTCGCGGTCGTCGGGATGCAGCAGGTTCTTCAGCGCCTCCTCGGTGGAGGGCAGCTCGTCCGGCGTGTAGCCGAGCAGCTCGTAGAACCGCGGCGACCACCAGCGCCGCTCCGGCGGCCCGATCCAGCGGTCCCAGACGCCGACCTGCAGGCCGTCCACCACCAGGTTGAAGCGCCGCTCGCTCTCGGCCAGGCGGTCCATCAGCTCGGCGCGCTCGCGCATCCGCGCCATCTCCTGCTCGGATCGCTCCAGCGCGTCCTCGTAGCGCGGCAGCGCGTGCAGCAGCGCCAGGAACAGCGGCATGCCCAGCAGCAGGTAGGCCAGCAGCGTGATCGTCCCCTCGTGGCCGGGATCGACCCCCGCGCGCACCAGGCCGACGACGGTGGTCAGCGCGACCGCGCCCCACGCCGCCCAGCACAGCTTGAGACCCTGCCGCGCGTTGAGCAGGGCGACGGCGGCGATGAACAGGAACGGCAGGAAGTGCAGCACCGGCCGGAACGGGCTTTCGCGAGGATGCGCCGGCCAGTGGAACAGCGCCGCCCAGCCGACCCGTTGGAGCATCGCCAGGAAGGCGATCGCCAGGAGCGTCACGCCCAGGCGCTCCAGCGCGGCGCGGTCGCCGCGCCGGCGCGCGGCGAAGACGGCCGGGAGCAGGGCCAGGATCAGCAGCGCGGCGGCGAGGAAGACCGCCGCGCCGGCCCAGTGGCTGCCGGGGATGCGCAAGGCGATGAGCGCCGCGACCAGGCACAGCCCGACCGCCAGGGCCATCGCCACCACGAGCGTGCGATAGCGGGTTTCGTTGAAGCGGTCGTGCTGCATTCCTCCCCCCGGAACGCATGCGCCCGCCCGCCGGTGGCGGCTGAGGGCGCCCAGCAGGCGGAGACTACCGCGCCTGCGCCTGCTTCGCCACGGTCTCGGCGGCGCGCTTGGCGGCCTCCGGGTCGCCCAGGTAGCGATGCTTCTTCGGCTTCAGGTTCGCGTCCAGTTCGAACAGCAGCGGGATGCCGGTCGGGATGTTCAGCTCCACGATTTCGCCGTCCGGCACCTGGTTCAGATACTTGTAGAGCGCGCGCAGGCTGTTGCCGTGCGCCGCGACCAGCACGGCCTGGCCGGACTTGAGCTGCGGCGCGACGGCGTCGTGCCAGTACGGCAGCACGCGCTCCAGCGTGGTCTTCAGCGACTCGGTCGCCGGCAGCACGCTGGCGTCGAGCTTGGCGTAGCGCGGGTCCTTGCGCGGATGGCCGGGGTCGGACTCCGGCATCGCCGGCGGCGGAATGTCGTACGAGCGGCGCCAGACCTTGACCTGCGCCTCGCCGTGCTTGGCCGCGGTCTGCGCCTTGTCCAGCCCCTGCAGCGCGCCGTAGTGGCGCTCGTTCAGGCGCCAGGTCTTGTGCACCGGAATCCAGGCCTGGTCCAGCACGTCCAGCGCCGCGTTGAGAGTGCGGATTGCGCGCTTGAGCACCGAGGTGTGCGCGACGTCGAAGCGCAAACCCTCGTCCTTCATCATCTGCCCGGCCTGGCGCGCCTCCTGCTCGCCCAGCGCGCTGATGTCCACGTCCACCCAGCCGGTGAAGCGGTTATCCAGGTTCCATTGGCTTTGGCCGTGGCGCAGCAGGACGAGTTTGTGGGTCATGAGGGGAGACTCAAGGTACGGTGGATTGCGGACGTAGGGGCGCTCATCGTTGACGGGCTGGATCAGCCGCGAGTGCCGTAGCCGCGCGGCGTTTCGAGCAAGCGCAACTGTGGGGCCTCGTGCCCTTTGCGACGGGCGACGCCGTAGTACGAATTCTCCTCGACGTCCTCGTTGCCCCATTGGTGCCAACCCGGGCGGCGAAAGCGCGCGAACACCTCCAGGTACGGGCCCGGGGAGCAGGCTTCAACGATATCGTAGATCTCGTCGGGTTTGCGCGAGTGCTCGCGCTTCCGCGTCGACAGGATGTTCACCTGCGTGCGCCCCGGCGCCAAGGTGCGCATGCTCCCGCGGACGCCGAACAGCAGCAGTTCCGTCACATTCCGGAAGTAGAAGCCAACGCCGCGGCCGTCCGGCCCGCCGTCCTTGCGGACCTTGTACCAAACGAGGTTCGACTTGTACGTGTAGCCCCAGGCTTCCATCACCCGAAGGCCCTCCTGCAACAGCGCGTTCGGCACCCAGAGATAAAGGTGCGACTTAGCCGCCGCCAGCTTGCCGACCGGCAGCTCCATGATCTCCTTGAGTTCCATGGTCGGATAGCGCAGCAAACGCCGATGCTCCGGCGCGACCTTTCCCGTCCGGTTCTGAAATTGCCAGGGCGGATCGGCCAGGACCGTGGAGTACTGCCCGGCGACCTTGGCGAGAAGATCTTCCGAGGGATTCGGTTCGGCGATGTTGTAAACCTTCGCAGTCATGGCAGGGGGTCCGGAAGCTCTACAACACGATGGCCTGTCTGGGAATTCCGATCAGCAGCAGCGGGCAAGGATTGCCGACACCGCGCCGAACCCGATCTTCGAGTTTCCGCCAGTGCGTCGTCGCCTCGCCGAATTTGTCGGAGACGAAGGCGTGCGCCCAACCCTCCTCAAACGAGTCCTTCGCCTTCGCCGCCTTGGCAATTATGTCGAGCTGCCGCGCCGTAGGCGAGTAGTACTCCGTCAACGCGGCAGCGCCGTTCACTCCATTCAAACGGGCGACCTGCGCGATCACGTCGCGTAGCGCGTCCTGAAGGCCGGATCCCCGCGTGACGATCGCGCCAATCGAGATCACGCCATCGGCATGCAAGCGTTTGAAATTTTCCAGGTCCCGGTCGAAGAACGGATCCTTGTTGTTCCACTCGATCTCCAGCGCGAACGTCCCGTTGGGAAATCGCTTCACGTGGTCGATTTCGTGCGAAATGGATTCCTTTTCCTCGCCGTCCACGATCTTCTTGATCTCGAAGTTGTGCTTTCTCCAGCCCAGATCGTCGGCGAGCGCATGCCGCAGGCGCTGTGTCAGCTCGCCTTCCCCGCCGCCGCCCCGGACCAGTTCCTCGGCGGGAATTTTTACGTCGAGCAAAACGTCTTCCAGCTCTGCGGCCGCGCCCGCCATGTCGTGCGTAAGAATCGCTTCGGCGTGATGCAGAGCGAGGACCTGAAACCCCTTCTTCTTGATTTTTTCGAACATTCGATGCGGTCAGTTTTTTCTGCAATGTCTCAATACCAGGTTCGCCGCAACGCGCGGCACCCGCGTCAAACCAACGCGTCTTTCGGGAGATTCTTGAAGTAATCCAGCGCCGCCGGATTGGCCAGCGCGTCGCGGTTCTTGACCTCGACGCCGTGCAGCAGGTCGCGCACCGCCAGCTCGGTGATCTTGCCGGAGATGGTGCGCGGCACTTCCGGGCATTCCAGGATCTTGGCCGGGACGTGGCGCGGAGTCAGGGCGCCGCGGATGGCGGCGCGGATGCGGCGCTCCAGCTCGGCGTCCAGCGCGTGGCCGGGGCGCAGGCGCACGAACAGGACCACGCGCTCGTCGTTGTCGTGGCGGTGGCCGACGACCACCGACTCCAGCACCTCCGGCAGCGCGTCGACCACGCGGTAGATCTCGGCGGTGCCGATGCGCACGCCGCCGGGGTTGAGCGTGGCGTCGGAGCGGCCCTGGATCAGCAGGCCGCCGCCCGCGGTCAGCACGGCGTAATCGCCGTGATGCCAGGCGCCGGGGAATCGCTCGAAATAGGCGGCGCGGTAGCGGCGGCCGTCCGGGTCGTTCCAGAAGCCCAGCGGCATGGACGGGAACGCCTTGGTGCAGACCAGCTCGCCGGGCTGCCCCTCCAGCGGCTTGCCGGCGGGATCGAACACCTCCACCGCCATGCCCAGGCCGCGGCATTGCAGCTCGCCGCGGTACACCGGCAGCAGCGGATTGCCGAGCGCGAAGCAGGAGATGATGTCGGTGCCGCCGGAGATCGAGGCGAGCTGCACGTCGGCCTTGACGTGCTCGTGGACGAAGTCGAACTGCTCCGGCGCCAGCGGCGAGCCGGTCGACAGGACCGTGCGCAGCGCCAGCAGGCGGTGCCACTTGCGCGGCCGGAATTCGGTCTTCTCCAGCGCGGCGAGGTACTTGGGGCTGGTGCCGAAATGCGTGACCTTCTCGTGCTCGGCCAGCTCCCACAGCGCCTCGGGGCCGGGGTGGGTCGGCGCGCCGTCGTACAGCACCACGGTGGCACCGGCGGCGAGGCCGGACACGAGCCAGTTCCACATCATCCAGCCGCAGGTGGTGTAGAAGAACAGGCGGTCGCCGGGCTTGATGTCGGTGTGCAGCACCAGCTCCTTGAGGTGCTGCAGCAGCGTGCCGCCGGCGCCGTGCACGATGCACTTGGGCTTGCCGGTGGTGCCGGAGGAATAAAGGATGTACAGCGGATGGGCGAAGGGAAGCTGCACGTACTCCGGCACGGCGCCGCGCAGGCCGTAGTCGCCGAACGGAGTGGCGCCGGGCAGCGCGTCGAGGCCGGGCGCGTCCTCCAGGTACGGGATCGCCACCAGGCGCTTGACGCTCGGCAGCGCGGCGCGGATCTTCGCCACGCGCTCGCGCGTGTCCACCGGCTTGCCGGCGTAGCTGTAGCCGTCGCAGGCGAACAGCACCTTGGGCTCGATCTGGCCGAAGCGGTCGAGCACGCCGGCCTCGCCGAAGTCCGGCGAGCAGGACGACCAGATGGCGCCGACGCTCGCGCTGGCGAGCATGGCGATCGCGGCCTCGGCGCAGTTGGGCACGAAACCGGCGACGCGGTCGCCCACGCCCACGCCGTCGGCGCGCAGGCCGGCGGCGACTTCGGCCACGCGCGCGCGCAGCTCGCCGAAGCTGTACGCGCGGCGGCGGCCGCGCTCGTCGGTCGCGATCAGGGCGGTCGCGTCGTCCGGGGCGCGCAGCAGGTTCTGCGCGAAGTTGAGCTGGGCGCCGACGAACCAACGCGCGCCGGGCATGCGCTCGCCGTCGGCCAGCACGGTGTCCGGGCCGCGGCTGGCGACGACGCCGCAGAAGTCCCACAGTGCGCGCCAGAACTCCGGACGGTAGTCCACCGACCAGCGCCACAGCGTGTCGTAGTCGTCGGCACGGCGGCCGCGCGGCTCGGCGGCGCGCAGGCGGTACTTCGCCGCGAACTCGATGAAGCGCGCCAGGTTGGCCTGCGCCACGCGCTCCGCCGAGGGCGTCCAGATCGGTTGTCTCACGCGGTCCTCCGTATGCGGCCGAGCTTGGACTGCGGCTCGCGCCCGAGTTGCTCGCTGATCCAGCGGCCGGTCTCCACCAGCGGCTCCAGCGCGACGCCGCTGGCCAGGCCCAGGCCGTCCAGCATGTAGACCAGATCCTCGGTGGCGACGTTGCCGGAAGCGCCGTTGGCGTACGGGCAGCCGCCCAGCCCGGCGACCGAGGCGTCGACCACGCGCACGCCTTCTTCCAGGCAAGCGTAGACGTTGGCCAGCGCCTGCCCGCGCGTGTCGTGGAAGTGCACCGCCAGGCGCGGCATGCCGACCGCCTGCGCGCAGGCGCGCAGCAGCGCGCGCGCCTTGCCCGGCGTGCCGACGCCGATGGTGTCGCCCAGCGAAACCTCGTAGCAGCCCATGTCCGCCATCGCCTGGGCGACGCGCACCACCTCGGCCGGCGCGACCTCGCCCTGGTACGGGCAGCCCAGCACGGTGGAGACGTAGGCGCGCACGCGCAGGCCCTTGGCCAGCGCCTGCCCGACCACGGGCTGCAGGCGTTGCAGCGATTCGTCGACGCCGGCGTTGATGTTCTTGCGGTTGAAGGCGTCGGACGCCGCCGTGAACACCGCGATCTCGTCGACGCCCGCGGCCAGCGCGCGCTCCAGGCCCTGCAAATTGGGCACCAGCACCGGGTAGCGCACGCCGGGCCGGCGCCTGAGGCCGGCCAGCACCGCGTCGCTATCCGCCATCTGCGGCACCCACTTGGGGCTGACGAAGCTGCCGGCCTCGATGGTGCTCAGGCCGGCGGCGGCGAGACGCTCGATCAGCTCGATCTTGACCGCGGCGGGGATGGACCGCGGCTCGTTCTGCAGGCCGTCGCGCGGGCCGACTTCGACGATGCGGACCGCTTCACTCATGGCGCGAGGTACTTGTTCTTGAGCCGCACGTAATGCTCCGCGGAGTACTTCAGCATGGCGCGCTCGTCCGCGGTCAGCTCGCGCGAGGGCTGCGCCGGCGAGCCGCGGTACAGGTAGCCGCCCTTCAGCACCTTGCCGGGCGTGACCACGCTGCCGGCGGCGATGAAGCACTCGTCCTCCAGCACCGCGCGGTCCAGCACGGTGGCGTGCATGCCGATCAGGCAGCGGTTGCCGACCTGGCAGGCGTGCAGGATCGCGCCGTGGCCGACCGTCACGTCGTCGCCGACGACGAGGCCGGTGCCGCCGGGCGTGTACGGGCCGTCGTGCGTGACGTGCAGCACGGCGTTGTCCTGCACGTTGGTGCGGCAGCCGATGCGGATGCGGTTGACGTCGCCGCGCACCACCGCCATCGGCCACACGGAGCAGTCGTCGCCCAGGACGACGTCGCCCAGCACCAGGCCCTGCTCGTCCACGTACACGCCGCCGCCGAGCTGCGGCGCGATGCCCTGGAAGCTGCGGATCATCAGCGGCTCCCGATAGGCGAGGCCTTGATGCCGGGTTGCTCGCGGTCCGGCGCCTCGGCGTGCACGCGCACGAAGTCGGCGATGTGGCCCAGCAGGTCGCTGCGCTGGCGCAGCGGCGAGGACAGCGCGGCGACGAGGCAGGAATGGCTGTCGACGCCGAACATGCACTTCAGCTCCGGGTAGACCACCAGGTCCACCCAGCCGCCCTCGTGGCGCACGCGGTCGGCGAGGTTGCGCGTGTTCCTGATCGGGATCTTGGGATCGTCCTCGGCGTGCACCAGCAGCAGCGGCGGGTTCTCGCCGTCGGCGAAGTTGAGCGGCTGCGACAGCTCGAAGCGGTCTTCCGGGCCGAAGATGTCGCGCAGGTCCGGCGCGACGATCGGCAGGAAGTCGTACGGGCCGGCCAGGCCGATCATGCCCTTGAGCCAGTAGCGCGTGCCGCCGACGCCTTTCAGGTATTCCTCGTTGAGCGCCAGCATGGCGGCGATGTGCGCGCCGGCCGAGTGGCCCATCACGAACAGCTTCTTCGGGTCGCCGCCGTAGCGCGCGGCGTTGGCGCGCGCCCAGGCCACCGCGCGCGCGCCGTCCTGGACGAAGGCCGGGAAGCGCACCTGCGGGTACATGCGGTAGTTGGGGACGACGGCGACGAAGCCCTGCGAGGCCAGCGCCTCGCCGACGAAGCGGTACTGCTCCTTGTCGCCCTCGGTCCAGCGGTTGCCGAAGAAGAACACGATCACCGGCGCGTTGCGCGTCTGGTCCGGCGTGAACACGTCCAGGCGCAGGCCGGTGGCCTCGTCGTAGACCAGGTTCGAGGCCCAGGCGTAGCCGCGGGTCGGCGTCATCGAGTTGAGCAGCTGCGGGCCGGTGCAGCCGGCGAGCAGAAACAGCGCGGTAAGTGCGGCGATCGGCGTGCGCACGTGCATCCTCTCGTATCAGGTCATGGTGACCATCTCTTCCGCGCAGGTCGGGTGGATGGCCACGGTGTCGTCGAAGTCCTTCCTGGTCGCGCCCATGCGCAGGGCGACGGCAAAGCCTTGCAGCATCTCGTCGGAGCCCGGTCCGATGGAGTGCAGGCCGACGATGCGCTCGTCCGGCCCGACGCAGACCAGCTTCATCGCGCTCTGCACCTTGCGCTCCAGCACGCCATAGTAAAGCGCCTTGAAGCGCGTCCGGTAGACCTTCACCGCGTCGCCGTGGCGCGCGCGCGCCTGCGCCTCGGTCAGGCCGACGGTGCCGACCGGCGGGTGCGAGAACACCACCGTCGGGATGTTCTCGTAGTCCAGCCGGCGCCCGGCCCGCCCGCGGAACAGGCGGTCCGCCAGCCGCCGGCCGGCGGCGATGGCGACCGGCGTCAGCATGTGATGGCCGGCGACGTCGCCCACCGCGAACACGCCCGGCGCACTCGTCGCCTGCCAGGCGTCCACCGCGACGGCGCCCTGCCCGTCCAGCGCGACGCCGGCCGCGTCCAGGCCGATCCCCTCGGTGTTGGGCGCGCGGCCGACCGCCCAGATCAGGGCGTCGCAGGAATCGTCGCGACCGTCGGCATAGCGCAGGCGCAGGCCCGCGCCGGCCGGCTCGACGCTTTGCACCGGCGCCGCGACGCGCAGCCCGATGCCCTGCGCGCGCATTTCGTCGGCCAGCACCTCGCCCAGCATCTCGTCGAAATGCGACAGCAGGCGCGGGCCGCGCGCGGCGAGCACGACCTCGGCGCCCAGCGCGCGCAGCATGCCGGCCAGCTCCACCGCGATGTAGCCGCTGCCCGCGACCGCCACGCGCCGCGGCCGCCGCTCCCAGGCGAAGAAGTCGTCCGACACGGCGCCCAGCTCGGCGCCGGGGACCGCCGGTCGCAGCGGCCGGCTGCCGGTGGCGACGAGCAGGTGGCGCGCGGACAGGCGGCGCGCTCCGACCGCGACCTCGCGCGCCGAGCACAGCAGGCCGCGGCCCTCGACCAGTTCCACGCCGTCCTGGTCCAGGTTGGCGCGGTAGATGCCGTTGAGCCGCCGGATGTACGCCTCGCGCCGCTCGCGCAGCAGCGCCCAGTCGTGCCCGCCCTCGCCGGCCGCGAAGCCGTACGCGGCGGCGTCGTGCAGCGTTTCCGCGATCTGCGCGGCGTGCCACATCACCTTCTTCGGCACGCAGCCCAGGTTCACGCAGGTGCCGCCCAGGCGGCCCTGCTCGATCAGCGCCACGCGGGCGCCGTGGCGCGCCGCGCGCCGCGCCGCGGCCAGGCCGCCGCTGCCGCCGCCCAGGACGATCAGGTCGTAGTCCATCGAAGTTCCGTTAGACTCGGAAAACGCCGGTTTCGGGGGAACAGGGTATGGGACAAATTGTCCTGCTTGCAGCGGTCGCCGTGCTGCTGGTGTACGGCATCGCGATCTACAACGGCCTGGTCACGCTCAAGCACGGCGTGGGGAAGAGCTGGAGCAACATCGATGTGTTGCTCAAGCAGCGCCACGACGAGCTGCCCAAGCTGGTGGAAACCTGCAAGCAGTATATGCAGTTCGAGCGCGCCACCCTGGAGCGCGTCATGCAGGCGCGCGGCCAGGCCAACACGGCGCGCCAGCAGGGCGACGTGAAAGGCGTCGGCGCGGCCGAGGGCGCGATCCGCGCCGGGCTGGGCGGCATCCTGGCCACGGTCGAGGCCTACCCGGAGCTGAAGGCCAACCAGGCCATCATGCAGCTGCTGTCGCGCATCACGGGCCTGGAGAACGCCATCGCCGACCGGCGCGAGTTCTACAACGAGAGCGTCAACCTCAACAACGTGCGCATCGAGCAGTTCCCGGACCTGGTCGTGGCGCGGCTGGCCGGCTTCCGGCCGGCCGAGCTGCTGGAGTTCGGCGCGGAGGAGAAGAAGGACCCGGACCTGCGCGCGCTGTTCCGCACCTGATTGCGCGAGTTCATCGTCGAGGCGACGCCCGAAGCCTACTTCGGGCTGCTGTCGGTCTGCGCCGCCGGCGGCCTGATCGCCCTGCTCGGCGCCCTGTATTTCTCGATGCGCGCGCGGCGCGCCGAGGACCTGCCGACCTCGCGCATCCGCTCCGCGGCGCAGGGCTATGTCGAGCTCGAAGGCATCGTCCGGCTGATGCCGGGGCCGAAGATCGTCGCGCCGCTCACGCACACGCCCTGCGTGTGGTGGCGCTACGCCATCTACGAGCGCGGCGGCCGCGACCGCGACGGCACCTGGACGCTGGTCGAGGAGCACGCCAGTGACGACCTGTTCCTGCTCGACGACGACAGCGGCGCCTGCATCGTGGATGCGGAGGGCGCGAACGTCACGCCGACGCGGCGCTGGACCTGGTACGGCGATTTCTGGAAGCCGCGCGTGGGGCCGAAGTTCGGTTCCGGCCCGTGGAACGCCATGACCCGCCCGTTCAAGTACGTGGAAGAGCTGATCCACGCCGGCGACCCGGTCTACATGCTCGGCTGGTTCCGCAGCCAGACCACCGTTGCCGGCACGCTGGACGAGGCCGCCGAGGTCGGCCTGCTGCTCGCCGAGTGGAAGCGCGACAAGCAGAAGATGGCGCTGTTCGACGTCAATAAAGACGGCCAAGTGGATCTGAAGGAGTGGGAGGCCGCGCGCCGCGTCGCGCTGCAACAGGTGCGACGCGAGCAACTGCAGCGCGCCACCGACCCCGACCTGCACGTGCTGTGCCGCCCGCCCGACCGGCGGCCCTACCTGATCCACTCCGGCACGCAGGAGGCGTTGATCCGGCGCGCGCGCGGCTACGCGCTGCTCGCGTTCCTGCTGGGCGCCGCGCTGTGGCTGGCGGCAGCGTGGCTGCTGGGCGTGCGGGGCTTCGCGTGAAAGACCGGCCGCCGCTATAGCACGCACAAATGCCGCGCCGCCGCGCCGCGGGCGGCAGCCAGCGAAACCGAGCGGTCGAAGGTGACGAAGCGGCCGTTTTCGCGCACGGCCAGCGCCAGCAGGTAAGCAGCCGTCACCTGGCGCGGGCCGAGCAGGTAGCGCCGGTCGATAACGTGGTCGTCGAGCAGGCTTACGCGGTCGGCCCAGAACTCGTGATGCGGCGTGGCGGCGGCCTCCGCCAGCCTTGCTGCGACCTCGGCGGCGGGCAGGGCGTTCGGGTAGCCGGGCTGGGACATGATGCGCACGCAGCCGTTCTGCGTGATCGGGCAGGACGCCCAGCCGTGCGCCAGGTTCCCGGACAGCCAGCGGCTGGCGGCGGCGTGCTGCACGTGATCGGCGTCCAGCAGGGCGATCAGGACATTGACGTCCAGCAGCGCCCGCATCAGATGCCGGCCTCGTCGCGCAGCCGGCCGACGGCCTCGTCCGTCACCACCGCGCCACGCGAGGCGAAGGGCCGGAATCCATGCACCGGGGTCGGTTCGGCAATCGCGGCCGTGGGCGTGGTGAGCGCCCGGCGTGCCAGCTCCGAAATCACCTGCCCGGCGGTCTTGTGCTGGCGCTGCGCCAGTTCCTTGGCGGCGGCCAGCACGTCGCGGTCAATATCCAGCGTCGTGCGCATGATGCCCCATCATTTGATGCAAATGCATCAGATGCATCGTAGCAGGGCAAAAAATAGCCATCAACCGGCGGCGGCGGCTCGGTAGAATTCCCGCCCCGCCGCAGTTTCGCGCCCACGGCCGCTACGCTGGACCGCCCCATGACCAACCCCCTGCTTGATCTCGTCCCGAGCGCCCGGCTGCCGGCGTTCGACCGCATCCGCCCCGAGCACGCCGGGCCGGCCATCGACGCCGTGCTGGCGCAGAACCGCGCCGAGCTGGCGGCGCTGCTCGCCGCGGACGCCGCGCCGGGCTGGGACACGCTGGTGCACCCGCTGGAGGAGATGAGCGACCGGCTGGCGCGCGTGTGGTCGGCCTGCTCGCACCTGTGGAGCGTGACCAACAGCGAGGCCTGGCGCGCGGCGTACAACGCCTGTCTGCCCAAGATCACGGAATACGGCCTGGAGCTGGCGCAGTCCGAGCCGCTGTTCCGCGCGTACGAGTCGCTGGCCGCCGGCTCCGAGTTCTCCGGCTACGGCCCGGCGCGGCAGAAGGCGGTGCGCGACGCGCTGCGCGACTTTCGCCTGTCGGGCGTGGCGCTGCCGCCGGAGCAGAAGGAGCGCTTCAAGCGGATCTCGCTGCGCCTGTCGGAACTCTCCACCAAATTCGAGGAGCACCTGCTCGACGCCATCCAGGCCTGGAGCAAGCACGTCACGGACGAGTCGCGGCTCGCCGGCATGACCGCCAGCGGCAAGCACGCGGCGGCGGAAAAGGCCAAGGCCAAAGGCCTGGACGGCTGGCTGCTGACGCTGGACTTCCCCAGCTACGACGCGGTCATCACCTACGCCGACGACCGCACCCTGCGGCGCGAAATCTACGAGGCCTACGCCACCCGCGCCTCCGACCAGGGCCCGCAGGCCGGCACCTTCGACAACAGTGCGCTGATGGAGGAAATCCTCGCCCTGCGCCACGAGGAGGCGCGGCTGCTGGGCTTTGCCAACTACGCCGAGCTGTCGCTGGAGCCGAAGATGGCGGAGTCGGCGGACGAGGTCGAGCGGTTCCTGAAGGACCTCGCCGCCCGCGCCCGCCGGCGCGCCCTGGCCGAGCTGGACGAACTCGCCGCCTTCGCGCGCGAGCGGGGCGGGCCGCAGGCGCCGGAGCCCTGGGACCTGGCCTATTACGCGGAGAAGCTGAAGCAGGAAAAGCTGGGCCTGTCGGACGACGAGCTGCGCCCGTACTTCCCGGCGCCGCAGGCGATCGCCGGCATGTTCAAGCTGGTCGAGCGCCTGTACGGCCTGCGCATCGAGGCCATGCAGGCGCCGGTGTGGCACCCGGACGTGACGGTCTACGCGCTGGCCGACGACAGCGGCCGGCGCTTCGCGCGCTTCTACCTGGACCCGTACGCGCGCGAGCACAAGCGCGGCGGCGCCTGGATGGACGAGTGCATCGGCCGGCGCCGCACCGCGGCCGGCGTGCAGGAGCCGGTGGCGTTTCTGGTGTGCAACTTCAACCCGCCGTTGCCCGGCCAGCCGGCGCTGCTGACGCACGACGAAGTGCTGACCCTGTTCCACGAGTTCGGCCACGGCCTGCACCACCTGCTGACGCGGGTGGACGAGGCGTCCGTCGCCGGCATCCATGGCGTGGCCTGGGACGCGGTCGAGCTGCCCAGCCAGTTCATGGAGAACTGGTGCTACGAGCGCGAGCCGCTGGGCCCGATCGCACGCCATTTCCAGACCGGCGCGCCGCTGCCGGACGCGCTGCTGGAGCGCCTGCGCGCCAGCCGCAGCTTCCACGCCGGCCTGTCCACCGTGCGCCAGCTCGAGTTCGCGCTGTTCGACCTGCGCCTGCACCGCGACTACGACCCGGCGCGCGGCCCCCGCGTGCTGGAGACCCTGAACCGGGTGCGCGACGAGGTCGCGGTGCTGCGCCCGCCGGCCTGGAATCGCATGCCGCACTCGTTCTCGCACATCTTCGCCGGCGGCTACGCGGCCGGGTACTACAGCTACAAGTGGGCCGAGGTGCTGTCGGCCGACGCCTTCGCCGCGTTCGAGGAGGAAGGCCTGTTCAACCCCGCCGTCGGCCAGCGCTTCCGCGACACCATCCTGGCCCAGGGCGGCTCGCGCGAGGCGATGGAACTGTTCGTGGCGTTCCGCGGGCGCAAGCCGTCGATCGATCCTTTGCTGCGGCATTCGGGGCTTTTGGAGGCGGCGTAGCAACCCGGATATACTTGTTTCCTTACTTCCTTACCTGGAGCGGTCATGCTGGCAAAGATGACGAGCAAGAACCAAGTGACCTTGCCCAAGGCGTTGGTCAAAGAGCTTCCGGGCGTGAATTACTTCGAGGTGAGCAAGGAGGGTGATCGGATCATCCTCAAGCCGCTGCGCAAGAGCCGCGTCGAGGAAGTCTGGGACAAGCTGGAAAAGCTCGGCATCACCGAGAAGGATGTCGAAGACGCGGTTCGATGGGCGCGCGAGCGCGCGTGAAACCCCGCGTCGTTTTCGATACCAACACCATCGTATCGGCGCTGCTGTTCCGCCAGGGACGCCTGAGCGCCTTGCGCGCACGCTGGCAGGCCGCGTGCACCCCACTCGCGAGCGC
This sequence comes from Gammaproteobacteria bacterium, assembly GCA_016182805.1. Lineage (GTDB taxonomy): Bacteria > Pseudomonadota > Gammaproteobacteria > Nevskiales > Nevskiaceae > JACPFV01. The sequence continues at coordinate 26,853 of JACPFV010000008.1, read as the reverse complement.
GCAGACGGTTGCCGAGTTGGCCCGCGTCCTCAACTACGGCCGTTTCAACCTGTCTCCCGCCGAGCTGGCGGAGGCGCTGGCGCTTTATCTGCCATACGCGGAAGTGGTCGAATCCGTTCCGGCCTCGAAACTCGCCTGCCGCGACCCGAAGGATCAGCCATTCCTGGACCTTGCCGAAGCCGGCCGCGCGGACATGCTCGTCTCCGGCGACGGCGACTTGCTGGCCTTGAAGGGCCATGCGTCCTGCCGAATCCTCACGCCCGCGGAGTTCCTGGCCCTGCCATGAAAATCGCCACCTGGAACGTCAACTCCCTGCGCGTGCGCCTGCCGCACCTGCTGGACTGGCTGCGCGCCAACCCGGCGGACGCGGTCGGCTTGCAGGAGCTGAAGCTGCAGGAGGCGGACTTTCCGCACGTCGAGCTGGAGGCGGCCGGCTACCACGCGGCGGTCAACGGCCAGAAGACCTACAACGGCGTGGCGATCCTGGCGCGTGAACCGGTCGCCGACGTGTCGCGCGACATACCGGGGCTGACCGACGAGCAGAAGCGCGTGATCGCGGCGACCGTCGGCGGCGTGCGCCTGGTCAACATCTACGTGCCCAACGGCCAGGCGGTGGGCAGCGAGAAATACGCGTACAAGCTCGGCTGGCTGGCCTCGCTGCGCGACTACCTGAAGGACGAACTGGCCGCGCACCCGCTGCTCGCCGTCACCGGCGACTTCAACGTCGCGCCGGCGGACGAGGACGTGCACGACCCGCAGCTCTGGGCCGGCCAGGTGCTGTGCTCGGAGCCGGAGCGCGCCGCCTTCCGCGCGCTGCTGGAGCTGGGCCTGGCCGACTGCTTCCGGCGCTTCCCGCAGGCGCCGCAGTCGTACACCTGGTGGGACTACCGCCAGGCGGCGTTCCGCCGCAACCTGGGGCTGCGCATCGACCACATCCTGGCCTCGCCGGCGCTGGCGGACCGATGCCGCGCCTGCCGGGTCGACCCCGCCCCGCGCAAGCTGGAACGGCCCTCGGACCACGCGCCGGTCACGGCGGAATTCGGCGAGTAGACGGCGGCGGGTGGACGCGGCGCCCGTTGTGAACTGAATCTCGCGGGGCCGTCCGGCGGCGAACTAAGATGGCCGCATGCCCGCGATGGGGATAGGCCGCCGATGCGCGAACGCCGCAGCCACTACGACGTCACCAACACCGTCAACATTTCGGACCCGGCCGAGGTCTGCGCGGCGATCTGCGGACTCCTGTCGGCACTGTATCCGGGCGTGGACCTGCGGCCGGTGCGGCAGGCCCACGAAACCTTTGGCCGCCTGTACGCCGGCATCCTGCCCGGCTACCACGGCTGCGACACCTGGTACCACGACGCCCAGCACTCGCTGGACTGCGCGCTGGCGATGGCGCGCCTGCTGGACGGCTACGAGCGCAGCGTGACCCCGGCGCAGCGCGTCGGCGCGCGGCGCGCGGTGCTGGGCGTGATCTGCGCCCTGTTCCACGACGCCGGCTACATCCGCCGCCTGGACGAGACCGCGTACCACAACGGCGCCGAGTTCACGCTGTACCACGTGACCCGCAGCGGCGAGTTCCTGCAAGACTACCTGCCGGCCATCGGCTTCGCGCCGGAGGCGGCGCTGGCGGCGCGGCTGGTGCATTTCACCGGCTACGAGATGGCGCTGGACCGCATCGAGGTGCAGCACGCCAAGGACCGCTGGATCGGCTACCTGCTGGGCACCGCCGACATCGTCGCGCAGATGGCCGACCGCTGTTACCCGGAGAAGTGCCACAAGTTCCTGTTCCACGAGTTCCGCGCCTGCGGCCTGGCCGGGCACGGCATCCCCGGCGGCCCCAAGCCGATCTACAGCTCGCCGGAGGACCTGATCCGCAAGACGCCGGAATTCGCCAAGAAGCTGTTCGACGAGCGCCTGGACGGCTATTTCGAGGGCTGCTACCGGTACCTGGAAAAGCACTTCGGCGGCCCCAACCCGTACCTGTCGGAGATCCGCGGCCACCTCGGCTACGTGCTCCAGATCATCGAGTCCGGCAGCCTCGCCGGCCTGCGCCGGCGGCCGCGCATCGTCAACGCGCGCGTGCTGCGCGGCATCCTCAACGTACGGCTTGCCGAGGCGCGGCCGCGCCGCCGCCCGGCGGCGCCGCACCCGCATGCGCCGCTGGCGGCGCGCGCGGCGAATCCCGGCCAGTTCGTGCCGACGTAGCCGCTTCAGCGCCGCTCCGCGGCGGCGGCCGCCGGCACCACCTGCGCGCTGCCCACCGCGCGCGGATCGGACGCCGCCTCCAGCCGGTCGTTGCGGGCGTCCCAGCGCACCGCCTGCATGTTGCCGTAGGTGCCGTCGATCAGGCCCAGCGGCATGCCGCGATACGGTTGCAGCCGGTGGCCGAGCGCCGCCAGCGCCTCGCGCTCGGCCGGCGTCAGCGCGCCCGGCTCGTAGTCCAGCACGTCCGGCAGGTACTGATGGTGGTAGCGGCGCTGGCTCACGATCTCGCGCGCGTCCTGGCCCTGGGTGAAGCCGAGCACGCCCAGCAGGACCATGCTGACGATGCGGCTGCCGCCCGGCGTGCCCAGGATCAACAGGCCGTTGGGCCCTTCCACGAAGGTCGGGCTCATCGAAGACAGCATGCGCTTGCCGGGCGCGATGGCGTTCGGCGGCGCGCCGACGAGGGTATCGGGGACCGAGCCGATCAGCCCGTACGCGTTGCTGGCCTGGGGCGCGGCGGAGAAGTCGTCCATGTGGTCGTTGAGCAGCACGCCGGTGCCCGGCACCGCGAAGGCCGAGCCGAACGGCAGGTTCAGCGACAGGGTACCGGCGGCGCGGTTGCCTTCGGCGTCCAGGATCGAGAAGTGCGTGGTCTCGCCGCCCTCGCGCACCAGGCCCAGCGCCTCGCTGGGCGTCGCCGCGGTGCGCGAGATGCCGCGCGCCAGGGTCAAGGCGTACGAGCGCGAGGTGAGCCGGGTCAGCGGCAGGGCGACGCGGTCGGGGTCGCCCAGGTAGCGCGCGCGGTCGCGGAAGGCGCGGCGCAGCGCCTCCACCACCAGGTGCTTGGCCGCCGGCTCGCGCGGCGTCCAGCCCAGCACTTCGAGCTGTTGCAGCGCCTGCGCCAGGGCGACGCCGCCGGCCGAGGGCGGCGGCGCGGCGATCACGCGGTAGTCGCGGAAGTACGCGACCAGCGGCCGGCGCTCGACCGCGCGGTAGCGCAGCAGGTCCGCCTCGCTCCAGATGCCGCCGGCGGCGCGCACGCCGGCGACCAGCTGCTGCGCCAGCGCGCCGCGGTAGAAGCCGGCCGCGCCCTCGCGCGCGACGGTCTCCAGCGTCCGCGCCAGCTCCGGCTGCCGCAGCCAGGCGCCGGCCACCAGCGGCATGCCGCCGGGCGCGAACAGGGCGGCGGCCTCGCCCGAAAAGCGCGGCTGAGTCAGCTCGATGGCCCGGTCCAGCTTCGCGTCCACCGCAAAGCCGGCGCGCGCGCAGCGGATGGCCGGCTCCAGTGCGCGCGCCAGTCCCAGGCGGCCGTAGCGCGCGGAAATGTACGCCCAGCCGGCGGGCGCGCCCGGAATGGCGGCGGACAGCGCGCCGTTGCGCAGCTTGCCCGCGTCCGGCTGGCCGGCGGCGTCCAGGAACAGCTCCGGCCGGGCGTCCAGCGGCGCGACCTCGCGCGCATCGACGAATGCGTTGTAGCCGTCGGCCGCGCGGTGCAGCAGCCAGAACGCGCCGCCGCCCAGGCCCGAACCGGTCGGCTCCACCACCGCCAGCGCCGCCGACACCGCCACCGCCGCGTCGAAGGCGTTGCCGCCGGCTTGCAGGACTTCGATGCCGGCCTGGGTCGCCAGCGGATGCGCGCTCGCCACCGCGTAGCCCGGCGGCCTGTCGCCCGCCCAGGCGGTGAGGGCGCAAAGCAGCAGGGCCAGCGCCGCCGGGACGGCGCCGCCGCGCATTCTTGCCGGACGGATCGAGGCCGGGGTCATGAAACCGACCCGACCAGACGCCGGTACTTCGCCATCAGTTGCTCCGGCGTCTCCGCGTGCGCCGGGTCCAGCGGAATGCAGTTCACCGGGCACACCTGCTGGCATTGGGGCTGGTCGAAGTGGCCGACGCATTCGGTACACAGGTCGGGGTCGATCTCGTAGATCTCCACGCCCTGCGAGATCGCGTGGTTCGGGCACACCGGCTCGCACACGTCGCAGTTGATGCATTCGTGGGTGATCTTGAGGGCCATGGCACGGCGCGGCGGACGACCCGCCGCCGGTTACTTGCGGCCGATACGGTCCAGCAGCGGCGGCACCACCGGCGCCGGCACCAGCTTTTCCACCGGCGCGCCCAGGCTGGCCAGTTCGCGCACCAGCGAGGACGACAGGTGCGCGTACTCGGGCGAGGGCACGAGCATCACTGTGTCGAGCTTGGGGTAGAGGTCGCGGTTCATCACCGCCATCTGCTTCTCGTAGTCGAAGTCGCCGACGCTGCGCACGCCGCGCACCAGCACCTGCACGTCGTTCTCGCGTGCGAAGTCGACAATCAGGCCGTTGAAGCCTTTGACCGTGACGTTGCTCAGGCCGAGCTGCCTGACCGTCATCTCGATCAGCTCGATGCGCTCGCCCAGGGTGAAGCGCGGGTTCTTGGAGGGGTTGAGGCCCACCGCCACGATCAGCTTCGGGAACATCTTGGCCGCGCGGCCGATGATGTCGGTGTGGCCGAAGGTGACGGGGTCGAAGGTGCCGGAATACGCCGCGATCACGTTCGCGCTCACTTGGTTTTCTCCGCCGCGGATTCTGCGTAGGTGGCCAGGCCGTAGCTTACTTGCCCGGCCTGCTTTTCGCGCAGCAGGGTGAAGCCGGGCGGAAGCGAAGGCTTGGCGCGCGCGGGCCACTCCAGGTACACGCGGTTGCCGGGCGCCAGGCGCTGCGGCAGCAGCTCCAGCGCGCGCGGCAGCAGCGGGCTGCCGAACGGCGGGTCGAGGAACACCACGTCGAACAGCCCCGGCGAGAGTTCCAGGTAGGTGATGCCGTCGGTCGGCACCAGGTCCGCCCTGGCGTCCTCGCGCAGCGTCGCGAGGTTGGCGCGGATCAGCTCCACCTGGCGGCGGCTGTACTCGACGAATGTCACCTTGGACGCGCCGCGCGAGATCGCCTCCAGTCCCAGCGCGCCGCTGCCGGCGAACAGGTCCAGGCAGCGCGCGCCGTCGATCGCCGGCGTCAGCCAGTCGAACACGGTCTGGCGCACGCGGTCCGGCGTCGGCCGCACGCCGCTGTCCGGATCGAACTCGATGACGCGGCTGCGGTGCTGGCCGCCGATGATGCGCAGCTTGCCGGGTGGGCGCTTGGCCATGGTTTCAGCCCCTTCTTGTCGCGTCTTTATTCTGTTCCGTACCGCCGCCCGGCGCGCAAGAGTGCGCGCCTAACTCTGCGTGCCGCCGACGGTGATGCCCTCGATCTTGAGCGTGGGCTGCCCCACGCCCACCGGCACGCTCTGGCCGTCCTTGCCGCAGACGCCGATGCCGCTGTCGAGCGCAAGGTCGTTGCCGACCATGGTCACGCGCGTCAGCACGTCGGGGCCGTTGCCGATCAGGGTCGCGCCCTTGACCGGGCGCGTGACCTTGCCGTGCTCGATCAGGTACGCCTCGCTGGCGGAAAACACGAAGTTGCCGGAAGTGATGTCGACCTGCCCGCCGGCGAAGTTGACGGCGTAGAGGCCGCGCTCGACCGAGGCGACGATCTCGGCCGGGTCGTGCGGGCCGGGCCGCATGTAGGTGTTGGTCATGCGCGGCATCGGCAGGTGCGCGAAGGACTCGCGCCGGCCGTTGCCGGTGGGCGCCATGCCCATCAGGCGCGCGTTGAGCTTGTCCTGGAGGTAGCCGCGCAGGATGCCGTTCTCGATCAGCACGGTGCACTGCGTGGGCGTGCCCTCGTCGTCCAGGGTGAGCGAACCGCGGCGCCCGGCGATGCTGCCGTCGTCGACGATGGTGCACAGGTCCGAGGCGACCTTCTGGCCGATGCGGCCGGTGAACGCGGAGGTGCCCTTGCGGTTGAAATCGCCTTCCAGGCCGTGGCCGACCGCCTCGTGCAGCAGCACGCCGGGCCAGCCGGGGCCCAGCACCACGGTCATGCTGCCGGCCGGTGCCGGCGCGGCATCCAGCCGCACCAGGGCCTGGCGCACGGCTTCCTTCGCGTAGGTTTCCGGCAGATTGCCCTGCAGAAACACCCGGTAGTCGGTGCGGCCGCCACCGCCGGCCTGCGCCTGCTCGCGCTTGCCGTCGCGCTCGACGATCACGCTCACGTTGAGCCGCACCAGCGGCCGCACGTCGGCGGCCAGGGTGCCGTCGGCGGCCGCCACCAGCACGGTGTCGTGGGTGGCGGCGAGCGTGACCATGACCTGGGCGACGTGCGGGTCGGCGGCGCGCGCGGCGCGGTCGGCGCGGCGCAGCAGCTCGATCTTGGCGGCGTCGGGCAGGCTGGCGAGCGGGTTGTCCGCGGCATACAGCGCAGCCGCCGAGCGCGCGTGCCAGGCCTGCACGCGGCCCTGCTGGCCCGCGCGCACGATGGCCGGTGCGGTGCCGGCGGCGTCCATCAGCGCCGGCAGGGCGATCTCGTCGGAGTACGCGAAGCCCTGCTTCTCGCCGCTCATGGCGCGCACGCCCACGCCCTGCTCGATATGGTGCGAGCCGGACTTGACGATGCCGTCCTCCAGGAACCAGCTCTCGCTGCGCGCGTACTGGAAGTAGAGGTCGGCGGCGTCGATGCCCGGCTTCATCAGCCGGCCGAGCGCCTGCTCCAGGCTGCGCTCGGACAGGTCGGCGGGCGCGAGCAGGGTGCTGCGGGCGAGGGAAATTGCGTCGGTCATTGCGAAACGGCGATCTCGTACAGGTGAAACACGGAGCCACGAAGAAAAATCATTCTCTGCTTTTCTTCCTCCGGTGTCTCCGTGCGAAATCGGTTTATGTCCGGATCCGCCGATGCGTGAGGACCGGGAAGGACTGGCGCAACTGGTGCAGGCGGTCCTGCGAAATCTCGGCGACGGCGACGCCTTCGCCGCTTTCGCACTGCGCCAGCACCTGCCCCCAGGGGTCGGCGATCAGGCTGTGGCCCCAGGTCTGGCGCCCGCCGGGATGGGTGCCGGACTGGTTGGGCGCCAGCACGTAGCACTGGTTCTCGATGGCGCGGGCGCGCAGCAGCACCTCCCAGTGCGCCTCGCCGGTGCGGCGGGTGAAGGCGGAGGGCACGGCCAGCAGCTCGGCGCCGGCCTCGGCCAGGCGGCGGTACAGCTCGGGAAAACGCAGGTCGTAGCACACCGACAGGCCCAGCCGGCCGACCGGCGTGGCGACGACGACCGCGGCGTCGGCGCCCGGCTCGATGATGGCGGACTCCTGGTAGCGCTCGCCGCCCCCGGCGCCGGTCGCGTCGCCGTGGTGCCGGGCCATCGCCGGCACCTCGACGTCGAACAGGTGCATCTTGTCGTAGCGCACCACGCGCTCGCCGTGCGCGTCGTAGACCACGCAGGCGGCGCGCACGCGCGTGTCCTGCGGCGTCGCCTTCAGGGGGATGGTGCCGGCGACGACCCACAGGGCAAGGCGCTGCGCCGCGGCGCGCAGGAAGTCCTGGATCGGCCCGGCGCCTTCCAGCTCGGCCTGCGCCAGCTTGTCGGCCTCGCGCACGCCCATGTAGGCGAAGTTCTCCGGCAGCACGGCAAGCCGCGCGCCGCGCCCGGCGGCCTGTTGCAGCAGGCGGCCGGCGGCGGCCAGGTTGGCGCCGACCGAGTCCTGCGAGCACATCTGGATGACGGCGGCGGTCATGGCGATCTCATCCGGAATTGCCGTTGCGCACCGGCTCCAGCTTTGGGTTGTCCCAGCTGCCGGTGAGGCGGTAGAAAAGCTGCGTGGCCTGGTCCAGCGGCTTGTTCAGCACTTCCTGCGCGACCAGGGCGATGGCGCCCAGCGCCGGGCCGCCGAGCAGCGCGGCGCCCAGCGTGACGCCGGCGGAAACGTCGGGATAGACGCGCACGAACTGGTCGTAGTCGCGCGCGGCCAGGCCGATGCGGCCGCGCATCTCCATGCGCAGCGACGGCGCGGCGATGTCGATCTTGTCGGTCATGGCGTTGCCGTCGGCGAGCTGGAAGCGGCCCTGGATGCGGTCGAAGCCCAGGCCCTTGGACACCACGTCGCGGAAGTTGAGCGACAGCCGGCGCGGCAGCGCGTAGAAGTTGATCAGGCCCAGCACGCGGCCGGCGCCCGGCTCCACCGCGCGCAACTGGCCGTTGCCGAATTCCAGGTCGACGCTGCCGCGCGCCTGGGTCCAGGACACGCCGGCCGCCGCCGGCGTCCAGGCCAGGCTGGCGCGCACGCGGCTTTGTTTCGCGTCGAGGTTGGGCGCAAAGCCGAACGAGCGCAGCAACCCGGCGATGTCGCTGCTGGCGAGGTCGAAATCGAACTCGGCGGCGGACTTGCCTTGCGCCCGGGTCCAGGCGCCGCTGCCCTCCAGCGTGGCGATGCCGCCGCCGGCGCGCAGCGCCAGCAGCTTCTGGCCGTCGGCGATGCGCTGCGTCAGCACCGCGACGCGGCCCAGCTCGGTCTTGCCGATGGTGAGGCGGCCGACCTCCAGGTCCAGCGTCGGCAGCTCGCCCGGGTGCAGCGGCGCGCCCTCGGCCGCGCCCGCCTCCTCCGCCAGGCCGCGATGGTCCAGCGCCAGCCGCGCCAGCCGCGCGCTGAGCGCCGGGCCGCCGGCCTTGGCGCCGGGGTCGCGCCAGTTCAGCTCGCCCTCGGCGCCGGCACCGGAAAGCTGGATGCGCCAGCCCGAAGGCACCGGGTCCAGGACCAGGGCGCTGTCGCGCAGGGCGTAGTCGCCGAGCAGGGTGAGGTTGGCGCGCAGTTCGGCGTGCTTGAGCGCGCCGGCCTGCTGCTCCAGGCCGGCACCGCGCAGAGCGGCCGACCAGGCAAACAGATCGAGCTGCGGCACGCTGCCGGACAGCACCAGCCCCGGCCCCTGTGCCGCGGGCGGCTCGCCGGGCCCCAGGCGCAGCGCCCCGCGCGCCAGCGTCAGTCCGCCGCCGCGCGCGGCCGCGAAGCGCAGGTCGGCGCCCAGGCGCAGCTCGTAGTCGACCGCCAGCCGCAGCGGCGACTTGTCGTCGGTGAGAAAACGCAGGCGCAGCGGGCTCACCGCCTCCGCCGGCTTGTTGAGCGGCGCCGGCAGGGCGATGGCGGTGCCTTCCAGCTCGGAGGAGAGCAGCAGGCCCCCGGCCGCCGCGCCGCCGAAGGCCATCCGCGCCTGCCAGCGGCTCTTGCCCGACAGCGCGCGGCGCAGCCAGGCCGGGACCAGGCCGCTCGCGCCCTCGCCGCCGGCCTTGGGCGCGAACTCGAAATCCGCGTCCAGCGTGCTCACGCCGTCCTGCGCGCTCATGCGGCCGACCAGCTCCAGCTCGTGGAAGCGCCCGCCGATGCGCTCGGCGGTGACGCCGTGGTCGTCGAACGCCAGTACGCCGCGGATCGCGCGCAGCGGCTCGTCGAGCGCGCCGTAGCGCAGCTCGACCTGGTCCAGGCTCACGCTGCCGCGCGTCGCGGTCTTGTGGGCGTCGTGCAGCGGGATGTCCAGGTGCAGGTCCACCCGCGCCGGCCCGGCGCCGCTGCTGTGCTCGGTGAGGCCGGCGAAGCGCGCGGCGAGCGGGCTCGCGCGCAGCACCTCGTAGTACTGCGGCAGCTCGCCGGCGACCCGACCGTCGATCTCCAGGCGCGCCTCGGCGAAGTCGGCGAAGCGCGCACTCACCGCCTGGATCGAGGTGCCGGCCAGGGTGCCGGCGTCGCCGGCGATGGTCAGGCTGTTGCCGCGGAAGGCGAGCTGCGCGTGCAGGCCCAGGATCGCCGGCCAGTCCGGCGAGAACGCCAGCTCGGCGTCGGCCACCTCCAGGTCCAGGGCGAAGCGGCCCGGCTTGTCCCGGAACGGAAAGTCGTGCAGCGCGCCCTCGATCGCCAGTTCGCCCCGGGGCACGCGCGCGGCGCGGATCGCGCGGTCCAGCCAGCCGCGCAGGCCCTCGCCCCAGCGGCGCGGCATGTAGCGCTTCAGGCGCGTGGCGTCGGCGGCGGCGAACTGCGCGTGCAGCTTCAGCTCGGGCGAGCGCTCCGGCGGCAGACGCAGCTCGAACTGCGCCTGGCCTTCGGCGCCGGCCACGGCGAAGGCCAGGCGCGGCGCCACCACGCTCCAGCCCTGCTCGTCCTGCCGCCACTGCGCCTCGGCCGACAGGCGATCGAAGGCGACGGCCTCGCTCATCGCGTCCGGCAGCTCCAGTTGCAGCGGCCGCTCCTCGAGCACCAGGCGGCCGCCGGTCTCGTCGACGGCGAAGTTGCCGGACAGGCCGTCGAAGCCGACGCGGCGGCCCGCCGCCGGCAGGCGCAGGCCGTCGAATTCCGCGCGCACCGCCAGCGGCGGCGCGGCCCCCGGCGTCCAGCGCAGGCGCAGGCCGCGCACCAGGCCGGACACGTCGTGCAGGTCGGACAGCCAGGACGGCGTGCGCAGGATCGCCAGCCAGGGCGCGAGGTCGTGCAGCGGCAGGTGGCTCAGCTCGGCGTCGAGCGCGCGCGGATGCCCATCCGCCAGCTCGAAGCCGGCGCGGCCGCGGATCTCCGGCCAGGAACCCTGCGCGCCCTCGGCCGACAGGCGCTGCAGCGTCAGCTCCCAGCCCGGCTCCTGCCGGCGCAGCTGCGCCCAGGCCGCCAGGCGGCGCAGCTCGGCGCCGTGGCCGGCGCGCTGCGCGCGGATGGCGCGCGCGGACAGGCTCAGCCAGGCGTCCTCGAGCCGCCCGGCGGCAAAACGGCCCTGGCTGCGCAGGACGGCGTCCTCGACTTCCACGTGCGCGCCCGGCGCGAGCCAGGGGCGCAGCCAGCCCGCGCCGGCCAGGCGCCGCAGCTCGGCGCGGTAGCTCCCGTCCCAGGTTTCCCAGCGCGGCAGCGCGCCGGTGAAATCCGCGTCCAGGCGCAGGGTCTCGCCCAACGCCGACGGCAGGCGCAGCTCCGCCTCGAACTCGCGGCCGAGCAGGCCGCTTTCCAGCGCGGCCTCGGTCAGGGTGTAGAGCTGCGTCTCGCCGTCGCGCCGCTCGTCGCGCAGCTCCAGGGTGCAGCGCAGGACTTGCACGCGGCTGAAGCGCTCGAGCTGCGCCAGGGCCTCGGCGAAATCGGCGTCCGGCCCGCCCGCCTCGTCCAGGCCGAGCAGGTGAAAGCGCCCGTCGCGATCCAGGCGCGCGCGCAGCGCGATGCCGCTCAGCTCCAGGCGCCGCGGCGTGAAGTCGCCGGCGACCAGGCGCGTGAAGCCCAGGCCCAGGCGGACGCGCTCCAGCACCAGCACGGTGCGCCGGTCGTCCGGGCTGCGGATCTCGACTTGCCCCAGGTCCAGGCTGGGGTAGTAGCCGCGCCAGGTCAGGGCCAGGGTGCCGATGCGCACCGGCCGGCCGGCCAGGCGGCTGACCCAGCCCGCCAGGTCCTGGCGGTAGCCGGGCACCGCCAGCACCGCGATCTGGAACAGGCCGGACAGCACCGCGGCCGCCACCATGAGGATGGCGGTCGCGGTGATGAGGCGGGTCCAGAGGCGGCGGCGGCTGCGTTCCATTTTAGAGCCCGTTATGCCGTTGCCGGTCGCTGCGTGGCTGCCCCCAAGCGCGCCAGGCTAGGCGCGAGGGACGCCGCATAGACTCTATGCAAGGACCCGAGCAACAACGCATGGCGCGCTTGGGGGCGCCACCCGCAGGGACGCCCCTGGGCCTTCCCAGGGGCGTCGCAGTGGTCGACAACGGCATAACGGGCTCTCACATCGGCACGACGTCGAAGCTTTCCTGGGCGTAAAGCGATTCCGCTTGGAGCCGGATCGGGCGCTGCAGGTTCGACTCCATCTCCGCCAGTCCGCCGGAATCCTCCTCCATCAGGCGCTCGATCACGCTGGGCGCGGCGATGACCATCAGCGCCTTGGACTCGAACTGGCGCGCCGAGCGCTGGATCTCGCGGAAGATCTCGTTGCACACGGTCTCGATCGTCTTGACCGTGCCGCGCCCCTGGCAGGCGGCGCAGGGCTCGCACAGGATGTGGCCCAGCGACTCGCGCGTGCGCTTGCGCGTCATCTCGATCAGGCCCAACTGGGAGAAGGGATGAATCTGCGTGCGCGCCGGATCGCGCTTCAGCTCCTTTTCCAGCGTGCGCAGCACCTGCGCGCGGTGGCCCTCGTCGCGCATGTCGATGAAGTCCAGGATGATGATGCCGCCCAGGTTGCGCAGGCGCAGCTGGCGCGCGATCGCCTGCGCCGCCTCCAGGTTGGTCTTGAGGATCGTCTCTTCCAGGTTGCGGTGACCGGTGTAGGCGCCGGTGTTGACGTCGATGGTGGTCATCGCCTCGGTCTGGTCGATGAACAGGTGCCCGCCGGACTTCAGCTCCACGCGCCGGTCCAGCGCGCGGTTGATGTCGTCCTCCACGCCATACAGGTCGAAGATCGGCGCCTGCGCGTCGTACAGCTCGATGCGGTCGGCCGCGCGCGACACGAAGGTGCGGGCAAAGGCGGTCAGGCGCCGGCCTTCCTCGGCGTTGTCGACGCGCACGCGGTCGACCTCGGTGCCGAGCAAGTCGCGCAGGATGCGCATGGACAGCGGCAGGTCGCCGTGCACCAGGCTGGGCGGCGGCATCACGCGCGCGTGCTCGCTGATCGAGTTCCACAGGCGCAGCAGGAACTGGAAATCCGTCTCCAGCGCCTGCTCGTCGGCGCCCTCGCCGGCGGTGCGCACGATCACGCCGCAGCCGGCGTGGTGCTTCTGCACCAACGCGCCCATCGCGGTTCGGAGGCGCTCGCGCTCGGCCGCTTCCTCGATCTTGGCCGAAACGCCGACGTGCGGATCGAACGGCAGCACGACCAGGTAGCGCGAGGGAATGCTGATCATCGTGGTCAGGCGCGCGCCCTTGCTGCCCAGCGGGTCCTTGATGACCTGCACCAGCAGGTCCTGGCCCTCCTTGAGCAGCTGGTCGATCGGCGGATGCGGCTCGTCGTCGCGGCGGCTGCCGTTCTCCTCCAGGAACTCGGTCGCGCCGTTGCCGCCGTCCTGCGGGCGCAGCATGTCGGCCACGTGCAGGAAGGCGGTGCGCTCCAGGCCGATATCCAGGAACGCCGCCTGCATGCCGGGCAGCACGCGCTTGACCATGCCTTTGTAGATGTTGCCGACCAGGCCGTGGCGCGAGGCGCGCTGGACGTAGACCTCCTGCACCGCGCCGCCTTCGACCAGCGCGACGCGGGTTTCGTGGGCGCCGATGTTGACCAGGATTTCGGTGCTCATTTTTCGGGGGTCGAGGGTCGGGCCGGCGAACCCATTTGAAGCGTGCCGCCGGCACTCACGCCCGACGCTGCGGAGTCGGGAGTCGGGGAAAGGACCTCGATGCCGAAGCGTGCGAGCAACGCGCCGGTTTCGTACAGGGGCAGGCCGACCACGCCGCTGTAGCTGCCGGAAATGCTGCGCACGAAGCGCGCGCCCAGGCCCTGGATCGCGTAGGCGCCGGCCTTGTCGGCCGGTTCGCCGGTGGCCCAGTACGCCGCGGCCTCGCCGCGCGCGATCGGGCCGAACTCGACCTCGGTAATCGACAGTGCGGTTTCGACCTGCGCGCCCCGCACCACCGCCACGGCGCTCACGACTTCATGGCGGCGGCCGGCCAGACGCAGCAGCATCGCCACCGCCGCCTCGCGGCCGGCGGGCTTGCCCAGGATTTGCCCGTCCACCACGACGTCAGTGTCGGCGCCCAGCACCGGCGCGGTCGCTGCGGCCGGCAGGCGCGCGGCGCGCGCCTTGGCCAGGGCGGTTTCGAGCGCATACTCGCGTGCGTCCTGCCCCGGCCGCGGCCGCTCGACCACGTCCGCCGGCACGGTTTCGAAGCGCAGGCCGAGCTGGAGCAGCAGCTCCTGCCGGCGCGGCGAGCGGGACGCGAGATAAAGTTGCGGGGACATTTGCGCTAGCTTGCGGGATCGGCCCCGTTTCGTAAAATTCGCGGCCGCCGGGAACTCCGCGCGCCGAGCACTGTCGTACCGCGCGCTTCCCGCCCACCAGAAAGAGAATCATGGAAAGCGAAATCCGCAACGAAACGCTGATCGAAGCGCGCCACCTGTCGCGCCGCTACGGCCCGACGCTGGCCGTGGCCGACCTGAACCTGACCCTGCGCAAGGGCGAGATCCTGGGCCTGCTGGGGCCGAACGGCGCCGGCAAGTCCACTACGCTCAAGATGCTGGCCGGCTGCCTGGCGCCGACCGCCGGCGAAGTCCGCATCAAGGGCGTGAGCCTGCGCGAGAACCCGAACCTGGCCAAGCGCCACCTGGGCTACCTGCCGGAGCAGCCGCCGCTGTATCCGGAGCTGACCGTGGACGAGTACCTGGCGTTCTGCGCCGGCCTGCACGGCATCCCGCGCGCGGCACGCGCCGCCGCGGCGGCGCAGGCCAAGCAGGCCTGCGGCCTCACCGGCGTCTCCGGCCGCGTCATCGGCAACCTGTCCAAGGGCTACCAGCAGCGCGTCGGCCTGGCGCAGGCCATCATCCACCGGCCGCCGGTCGTGATCCTGGACGAGCCGACCGTGGGCCTGGACCCGATCCAGATCCGCGAGATCCGCGGCCTCATCGCCGAACTGGGCCGGTCGCACTCGGTGATCCTGTCCAGCCACATCCTTCCGGAGATCCAGGCGACCTGCCAGCGCGTGATGATCGTCAACCGCGGCCGCGTCGTGTTCGACGACGTCGTGTCGCAGGACATGCGCTTCGACAGCGTGGCCGTGCGCCTGCGCCGCGCGCCGCAGGCCGCGGAGCTGGCGGCGCTGCCGGGCGTGGCCCGCGTCGAGGAGCTGGGCGAGGGCCGCTGGCGCCTGGGCGTGGCCGCCGGCGCCGACCCGCGCGAGGCGATCGCCGAGGCCGCGGTGCGCGGCGGCTGGGGCCTGATCGAGCTGCGCGCCGTGCAGAAGACGCTGGAAGAGATGTTCGTGGAGCTGACCTCGGGCGAGGAGCCGCGCAACGAAACGATGGGGGAGGCGAAAGCCGCATGAGCAACGTATTTGTCATCGCGCGTCACGAGCTGAAGCGCATCTTCGTGTCGCCGCTGGCCTGGGCGGTGCTGGCCGTGGTCCAGCTGATCCTGGGCTTCGTGTTCATCAACCTGCTGATCGACTACGCACGCAACGCGGAGTACGGCGACCAGTTCACCGGCGTGGCCGACTACATGGGCGGGGCGCTGTACGGCTTCGCCACCATCGTGCTGCTGCTGGTGATGCCGCTGATGACCATGCGGCTGTTCTCGGAGGAGCGCAAGAGCGGCAGCCTGACGCTGCTGCTGTCCTCGCCGGCCTCGCTGACCGAGGTCGTCCTGGGCAAGTACCTGGGCCTGGTCGGCTTCATGCTGGCGCTGCTGGCGCTGCTCGCGGCGATGCCGCTGTCGCTGCTGCCGGGCACCGACCTGGACCTGGGCCGCATCGGCGCGGGCCTCTTGGGCGTGTTCCTCATCATGCTGGCCTTCGGCGCCGCCGGCCTGTTCGTGTCCTCGCTGACGCGCGAGCCGACCATCGCCGCGGTCGGCAGCTTCGGCCTGCTGCTGCTGGTGTGGCTGATCCAGATCCTGTCGTACCAGGACATCCCGTTCGCGGAGGTGTTCGGCTACCTGTCCCTGATCGGCCACTACGAGGACCTGCGCCGCGGCCTGTTCGACTCGTCCGACGTCGTCTACTACCTGCTGTTCACGGCCCTGTTCCTGTGGCTGACCGTGCAGCGCCTGGACCTGGAACGCAACTGACCGCCATGACCAAGAACCAGACTCTCGTACAACAAGTTGTCAGCGGCCTGCTGTTCCTGGCCGTGCTGGCGATGCTCGGCTGGCTGTCCACGCGCCACAAGCTGGAGCTGGACTGGACCGCCGGCAACCGCAACACGCTCACCGAGGCCAGCCGCAAGCAGCTCGAGGCGATGCCCGACCCGGTGAAGTTCCTGGTGTTCCTGTACCCGCGCTCGGAGCAGCGCCAGGCGATCGAGTCCGATTTCGAGAAGTTCCGCCGCGTGAAGCCGGACATCGCGGTCGAGTTCGTCGACCCGTCGGCGCAGCCGCAGAAGGTGCGCGAGTACAACATCTCCCGCGCCGGCGAGGTCGTCGTCGAGTACCAGGGCCGCCGCGAGAACCTGTCGGCGACCACCGAGCAGGCGGTGACCACCGCGCTGCAGCGCCTGGCGTACTCGGGCGACCGCTGGGTCGTGTTCCTGGAAGGCCACGGCGAGCGCGGCATCGAGGACAACGACCAGCAGGGCTACGCGCAGTTCGCCGGCCTGCTGCGCGACAAGGGCCTGAAGGTGCGCGCGCTGAACCTGGCGCAGGACCGGACCATCCCGGACAACACCTCGGCGCTGGTGATCGCCGGCCCGACGCGGCAGTTGCTCGAAGGCGAGGCCAGGATCGTCGCCGAGTACGTCGCCAAGGGCGGCAACCTGCTGTGGCTGGCCGACCCGGAGAACGCGCCGGGGATGGCGCCGGTGGCGCAAGCCCTGGGCATCGCCTGGCAGAACGGCACCGCCATTCTGCTGGAGTCGGCGGCGCTGGGCCTGCCGCCCTTCGTCTACATCACCGCGCACTATCCACCCAACCCGGTGACGAAGGATTTCCCGGAGAACGCGCTGTTCCCGCTGGTGCGTACGCTCACCTACAAGACCGACGCCGGCTACACCGTGCAGCCGCTGCTGACGACCTCGGACCAGGCCTGGCTCGAAACCGGTCCGCTGGAGGGCGAGCTGCAAATGGATCAGGCCAAGGGCGACGTGCAGGGCCCGCTGACCATCGGCGTCACGCTGACGCGCGACGCAAAGGTCAAGGTCGACGACCCCGGATCGGAGTCCGGGGCGGCCAAGGAGGAAACGCGCCCGCAGCGCGTGGCGGCGATCGGCGACAGCGACTTCCTGTCCAACGCCTACCTCGGCCAGCTCGGCAACAGCCTGCTGGGCCTGAACCTGGCGCAGTGGCTGGCCTCGCGCGACGCGCAGCTCAACATCGACGTGCCCAAGGCGCCCGACCGCGACCTGGTGATGCCGGTCTGGGGCCTGTACTCGATCTACGTCGGCTTCGCCTTCCTGCTGCCCGCGCTGCTGCTCGGCTTCGGCGTCGCGCGCTGGGCGGTCCGCCGGAGACGCTGATGCGCCGCACCCAGCTCAATCTGGCACTGGCCGCGCTCGTCGCCGGCCTGGGCGTGGCGGTCTACTTCAGCCAGGAGAAGGAAGAGAAGGGCCCGCCGCTGACCAGCCTCAAGGCGGCCGCCATCGACACCATCGCGCTGGAGCACCCCGGCGCCGAGACAATCAAGCTGGAGCGCAAGGACGGCGGCTGGAAGCTGGTGGCACCGGTGTCCGCCGAGGTGGACGGCTTCGAGATCAACTCCGTGCTGGGCGTCGCCGAGCTGGAGACCAAGCAGACGCTGGACGCGGCGCAGGTGAAGCTGTCGGAGCTGTCGCTGGACCCGTCGCAGTACGAGGTCCTGCTCAACGACCGGCGCATCGCCTTCGGCGGCGTCGAGCCGCTCAACTACCGGCGCTACGTCAAGGCCGGAGACAAGGTGTACCTGGTGGACGACCCGCCCGGCGCCGCGCTGGACAAGGACTGGGCCGATCTCGTCGCCAAGCAGCTCGTCCCGCAGGACGGCGAACTGCTGAAGATCGAGGCGCCGGGCCTCACGCTGGCGAAGGGCGACGACGGCAAATGGAGCGCGTCGCCGGCCGACGCCAAGGCCACGCCGGAGGCGGTCCAGAAGGTGGTCGACGGCTGGAAGAACGCGCGCTCCATGTGGAACGAGCAGGCCGACGCCAAGGTTCCCGCCGGCGACGCGGTTACGCTGACGCTCAAGGACCGCACGATCAAGCTGGTCGTCGCCGAGCGCGACCCGCAGTTCAAGCTGTATTCGCCGGACGCGCGCATCCGCTACGTGCTGTCCAAGGCGCTGCAGGACGAGTTGCTGAAGCTGCCGGAGCCGAAGAAGGAAGAGCCGGCGGCGGCCGAGGAGAAAAAAGCGGAACCGGTGAAACCCGACGAAGCGCCGGCCGAGAAGAAATAGCGGTCTCGCGGCAAGCCGAACCGATCGGGCGCGCCTTGGGCGCGCCCTTTTCTTTATTGCGGCGCTGCCGTGCCAAACTTTCGT
Organism: Gammaproteobacteria bacterium; assembly: GCA_016182805.1. Lineage (GTDB taxonomy): Bacteria > Pseudomonadota > Gammaproteobacteria > Nevskiales > Nevskiaceae > JACPFV01. The sequence continues at coordinate 8,711 of JACPFV010000008.1, read as the reverse complement.
CCATGCCCGAACTCCCGGAAGTCGAGACCGTCCGCCGCGGCATCGAGCCGCACGTGCTCGGCCGCACCATCGAACAGGTCACGGTGCGCGAGCGGCGCCTGCGCTGGCCGGTCCCCGCGGATTTCGCCCGGCGCCTGGAAGGCCGCCGCGTACGCTCGGTCGAGCGGCGCGCGAAGTACCTGCTGCTGGATCTGGGTGAAGACCGGCTGATCCTGCACCTGGGCATGTCCGGCCGGCTGCTGGTGCTGGAGCCGGGACATCCGCTGCGCAAGCACGACCATCTGGACGTGCGACTGTCCGGCGGCGTCCTGCTGCGCCTGAACGACCCGCGCCGTTTCGGCGCCGCGCTGCTGTGGCCGCGCGGCCAAGCGAGCCACCCCTTGCTGGAAAACCTCGGTCCCGAGCCGTTCTCCGACGAATTCTCCGGCGAGTACCTGTTCGAGCTGTCGCGCGGCCGCAGCGCCGCGGTGAAGAACTTTTTGATGGACGGCCGCGTCGTGGTCGGCGCCGGCAACATCTACGCCGCCGAAGCCCTGTTCCGCGCCGGCATCCGCCCCGGCCGCGCCGCCGGCCGCCTCACGCGCGCCGATTGCGCGCGGCTCGCCGCCGCCGTGCGCGAGGTACTGGTCGAGGCGGTGGCACAGGGCGGCACGACGCTGCGCGACTTCGCCGGCGCCGATGGCGCGCCGGGCTACTTCCGGCAGAAGCTGTTCGTCTACGGCCGCGCCGGCGAGCCCTGCCTGCGCTGCGGCACCGCGATCAAGCGATTGGTGATCGGACAGCGGTCCAGCTTCTACTGCCCGGGCTGCCAGCAGTAGCGCATCCAGAAATCGCGGGGAGAAAGAATCGGCACGGGTGACTGTCCGGCAAGAACCAGCAAGTCCTTGTCGCCGGTGATCAGGAAGTCGGCCTTGACTGCCGCCGCATGATCCAAGACGGGTCGGTCATCGGCGTCTCGAACGCGCGGGACGGCAGGATGGGCGCCGACGGGCGTATTGACGACAAAGGGAGTCAGGAGCGCCTGTGCCGTCTTGACTTCATCGTCCGTGAATCGAAGCTTGCGACTCAGCTTCTGCAGAAGCTCATCCAGGACATACGTGGTGAGACAAAGGGCGCGCTCCGTCACGATCCACTCGAGCAACCGATTGCAGACGCCCTGCGTGGCGAACGCGCTGACGACGACGTTCGTATCGAGGCAGACCTTCACTTGAGGTCTGGATCGTTAAAGATGTCTTCACATCGGCAAACCGCCGATGCGTGAATGGTCGCTACACAGAACCGCGCGCGTCCGCAGTTTGTCCAGGACGATCATCAGTAATACTATTGGTATTACGCAATCGCTTCCTGGGACCGTCATGCGCGTCACCACCAAAGGTCAGGTCACCATACCGCTTGCCATCCGCAAGGCGCTGGGCATCAAGCCATACTCCCAGGTCGAGTTCATCCAGGAAGACGGTCGCGCCTATTTGCGGCCCGTTCAAAAGCGCCCCAGCCGCGAGGAATACGCCCGGCGGCTGCGCGCGGTGAGCGGAAGCGCGACGGTTCGGATGAGCACCGATGCGATACTTGCGATGACGCGCGGCGAGGACTGAGACGGTGGCAACGCTGGTGGATTCGAACGTCCTGCTGGACATCGTCGAACGCGACCCGCAATGGCACGACTGGTCCTTCAACTCGCTCCTGGATGCCCAGGAGCGCGGGCCGGTTTTTCTCAACGCGATGGTTTATGCAGAGGTATCCATCGGTTTCGTCCAGGTCCGACAGCTCGATGAAGTGGTGAAGAAGGCCGACCTGCGGTGGCTCGATATCCCCCGAGAGGCGGCCTTCCTTGCCGGCAAGGCGTTTCTCGCCTACCGCCAGCGCGGCGGCGCACGGCGTTCGCCTTTGCCGGATTTTTTCATCGGTGCGCACGCGGCCTTGGTTGGGATGCCGCTGCTTACCCGCGATGCGGCGCGATATCGCAGCTACTTTCCGGAACTCCGCCTCATCGCGCCGTAGCGGCGGTCACGTGCCCGCGTGATACGCGGTCACCCTCTCCACCTCGTTCTTCGAACCGAGAATCACCGGCACCCGCTGGTGCAGGCTGGTCGGCGGCACGTCGAGAATCCGCTGGCGGCCGGTGGTGGCGGCGCCGCCGGCTTGTTCGACGATGAAGCTCATGGGATTGGCTTCATACAGCAGGCGCAGCTTGCCGCCCTTGTCCTTCGTCTTGCTGTCGAGCGGGTACATGAAGATGCCGCCGCGGGTGAGGATGCGGTGCACGTCGGCGACCATGGAGGCGACCCAGCGCATGTTGAAGTCCTTGCCGCGCGGGCCTTCCTTGCCGGCGACACACTCGGAAATGTAGCGATGCACCGGGGCCTCCCAGAAGCGCTGGTTGGACATGTTGATGGCGAACTCCTTGGTGTCCGCCGGGATCTTCACGTCGCGCTGCGTTAGCACGAAGCTGCCGACCTCGCGGTCGAGCGTGAACATGTGCACGCCGCTGCCGACCGTGAGCACCAGCGTGGTGCTGGGCCCGTAGACGGTGTAGCCGGCAGCGACCTGCTTCGCGCCGGGTTGCAGGAAGGCGCGTTCCTCGTCGCCGTTGATGCCGTTGGGGCAGCGCAGCACGGAGAAGATGGTGCCGACCGAGATGTTGACGTCGATGTTGCTGGAGCCGTCCAGCGGGTCGAACACCAGCAGGTAGCCGCCGCGCGGGTACTCGGTGGGGATCGTGTGCGGCCCGTCCATCTCCTCGGACGCCAGGCCGGCCAGGTGGCCGCCCCATTCGTTGGCTTCCAGCAGGATTTCGTTGGACAGCACGTCCAGCTTCTTCTGCGCCTCGCCCTGCACGTTGTCGGTGCCGGCGTTGCCCAGGACGCCGTCGAGCGCGCCCTTGCCGATGGCGATGGAGATGCTCTTGCAGGCGCGCGCCACCACTTCGATCAGCAGGCGCAGGTCGGCGCCGATGTGATGCTGGTGGCGTTGTTCTTCGATCAGGAAGCGGGTCAGCGAGATGGATTTCATGGCGGCGGGACGGGCGTGCTCTAGTTGAGGGCTCGGGGCACGGCGAGGCGGAAGGGGGCGATCCCGGCGTCGAACTTCTCGCCGGTGGCGGGAATCACCATGTTGAACTCGCCGTGCATGGTGCCCACCGGCGTCGTCAGCGGGCAGGCGCTGGTGTACTCGAAGGTCTCGCCGCTCTTGAGCGTGGGCTGGTAGCCGACCACGCCGGGGCCGCGCACTTCCTCGGTCTTGCCCTGGCCGTTGGTGATGACCCAGTGGCGCGACAGGAGCTGCACGGTGTCCTCGCCGAGGTTGGTGATGCGGACGTGGTAGGCGAACAGGTACTGGCTGTTGCCGGCGTCCGACTGCTCCGGCACGTACTGCGGCCGCACCTGGATGCGCACCCCGCGCGTCGTGGTGTCCGACATCAGTACATGCCCACTTGGAGCCTGGCGGCCTCCGACATCATGTCCCGGGTCCACGGCGGGTCGAACACCAGTTGCACGTCGGCCTCGGCGATCTTTGGGATCTGCAGGACCTTGTCGCGCACGTCGGCGACCAGGATGTCGCCCATGCCGCAGCCGGGCGCGGTCAGCGTCATGCGGATCACGGCCTTGCGGTTGCCGTCGGGGAGAGGTTCCAGCTTGCTTTCGTAGACCAGGCCCAGCTCCACGATGTCGACCGGAATCTCCGGGTCGAAGCAGGTGTGGAGCTGGTCCCAGACGGCCTTCTCCAGTTCGGCGTCGCTGGCGTCGGCGGCGACCTGCGGTCCGGCGGCGATCTCCCTGCCCAGGGCGTCGGCGTCCTTGCCCTCGATGCGGAACATGTGGCCCTGCACGATGACGGTGAAGCTGCCGCCCAGGGCCTGGGTGACGGTCGCGCTGGCGCCTTCCGGCAACTCGACTTTGGTGCCGGCCGGGATCAAGGTTCCGATGACGTCGCGGGTCAGTGCGACCGTTTCCTGGGGTCCGTGCATCTGCTGAGGATTGGGGGAATCGCTACCAAGCTGAACATCTTAAACTCCGACGGCCGCACACGCACCTGAAAAGCGTGAGTCGTGGTGTGCGGCCGCGAAAGCCTGCATCATGGCCAGCCTCTCGACATCATCGGACGGCGCACGGCATGGACCACAAAATCGGCTTCGCCGTTATCGGCGCCCTGACGCTTCTGGCCTCGGTCGCATCCGCGCACGAGGCGCCGCCGCCTCCGCGCACCGTGTCCGTCGGCGGGGACGGCGAGGTGACGACGGCGCCGGACCGCGCGCGCCTGGTCATGGCGGTGGACCGCCTGAGCCCGGACCTGAAGGTCGCGCAGGCCGAGGTCGGCAAGATCGTGCGCGCCTACCTCGACGCGGCACGCGCCCTGGGCGTGAAGCCGGAGCACATCGGCACCGCCGGCGTGAGCGTCCAGCCGGAGTACCAGTGGGAGGAGCGCGAGCGGCGCCAGCGGCTGGTCGGCTACCGCGTGCGCCGCGAGATCGCGCTGCTGGTGACGAATCTGGACCAACTCGGCGACTACCTGCTGGAGGCCGCGCGCGTCGGCGTCAACCAGGTCAACCCGCCGGTGCTGGAGTCGAGCCGCGCCAAGGAGTTGCAGCGCCAGGCCCTGGCGCGGGCGGCGGAGGACGCGCGCGCCAAGGCGCAGGCGCTGTGCGAGACCCTGGGCGTCAAGCTCGGCGCGCCGCGCCAGATCGCCAGCCACGACGCCGGCCCGCCACCGGTACCGATGAAAGCCATGGCGATGCGCGCCGAGGCTTTCGATTCCGGCAACCAGGAGATGGGCATCGCCCTGGGCGAGATCCGCTATGCGGCGAACGTCCAGGTGGAGTTCGACTTGGCCCCCTGAGACCGCCGGGGGTGAAATCCAGCCCCGGCGATGGAATAATCAGGCGCTTTCCCACGCTCCCGGAGAGCGTCCTTGGCTGAAAGCACCGTGAAGCCGGCCGTCGGCATCATCATGGGGTCCCGCAACGACTGGGACACCTTGCAGCATGCGGCCGTGACCCTCGACCAGCTCGGCGTCGCCTACGAGGCGCGCGTCGTGTCCGCGCACCGCACGCCCGACCTGCTGTTCGAGTACGCCGGCAGCGCCGAGGCGCGCGGGCTGCAGGTCATCGTCGCCGGCGCCGGCGGCGCCGCGCACCTGCCGGGCATGGCGGCGTCCAAGACCCGGCTGCCGGTGCTGGGCGTGCCGGTGCAGTCGCACCCGCTCAACGGCGTGGACTCGCTGCTGTCGATCGTGCAGATGCCCGCCGGAGTGCCGGTCGGCACGCTGGCGATCGGCAAGGCCGGCGCGATCAATGCCGCGCTGCTGGCCGCTTCCATACTGGCGCTGCACGACAAGACCGTCGCGGCGGCCCTGGAGGCGTTCCGCAGCGAGCAGACCGCCAGGGTGCTCAAGGACTCGCAGCTGCCGTGAAGATCGGGATCCTGGGCGCCGGCCAGCTCGGCCGCATGCTGGGTTTGGCGGGCTATCCGCTCGACTTCGACTTTGTGTTCCTCGATCCGGCGCCGGAGGCCTGCGCCGCGCCGCTGGGCGATCATCTGCATGCGCCGTACGACGACGAGGCCGCGCTGGCGGAGCTGTGCCGGCGCTGCGATGTCGTCACCTACGAGTTCGAGAACGTGCCGGCCGCGGCCGCGCGGTTCGTGTCCCAGCGCAAGCCGCTGCTGCCGGGCGAGGCGGCGCTGGTCACGGGGCAGGACCGCCTGTCCGAGAAGAAGCTGTTCGACCAGCTCGGCATTCCGGTGCCGCGTTACCTGCCGGTCAACACGCGCGAGGCGCTGGAGCTGGCGGTCAAGACCGTCGGCCTGCCGGCGGTGCTCAAGACCCGGCGCCTGGGCTACGACGGCAAGGGCCAGGCGGTGCTGCGCACGCCCGACGACGTTGCGCCGGCCTGGGACCGGCTCGGCCGCCAGCCGCTGATCCTGGAAGCGTTCGTGCCCTTCGAGCGCGAGGTGTCCTGCCTGGCGGTGCGCTCGCGCGGCGGCGAGCTGGCGTTTTACCCGCTGGTGGAGAACGTGCACCGCGAGGGCATCATCCGCACCGCAACTCCGCAGCGCGGCGACCCGCTGCAGAGGGAGGGGGAGGACTACGCGCGGCGCGTGGTGGAGAGCCTGGATTACGTCGGCGTGCTGGCCTTCGAGTTCTTCGTCTCCGGCGGCCGCCTGCTGGCCAACGAGATCGCGCCGCGCGTGCACAACTCCGGCCACTGGAGCATCGAGGGCGCGGTGTGCTCGCAGTTCGAAAACCACCTGCGCGCCATCACCGGCCTGCCGCTGGGGTCGACCGCGCTGCGCGGCCACTCCACCATGGTCAACTTCATCGGCGGCGTGCCGGCGCTGGCCGCGATGGCGCAGATCCCCGGCGTGCACGTGCACCTGTACGGCAAGACGCCCAAGCCCTCGCGCAAGCTCGGCCACGCCACGGTGTGCGCCGACGGCGCGGCGGAGCTGCGCGCGGCGCTCGACCGGCTGAACGCGCTGGTGGCGGCGAGCGAAGCCTGAGCCGCGGCGCGCCGACCGCACCATCCATGGACCCGTCCGCCCGGCGCTGGGCGCTCGCGCAGGTGCACCTGGGCTCGCTGCTGCTGGCCGGCACCGCGCTGTTCCCGCGCATCCTGCCGCTGCCCGCCGACCAGATCGTGCTGTACCGCTCGCTGATCGCGGCGGCGATACTGATCGCCATCGCGCGCGCGACCGGCGCCACGTTCCGCCTGCGCAGCCGCGCCGAGGCGGGCTGGCTCGCGCTCTGCGGCCTGCTGATGGGCCTGCACTGGGTGACCTACTACCAGGCGATCCAGACCGCGGGCGTCGCGCTGGCGGTGGTCTGCCTTTACACCTACCCGATCCTCACCGTGCTGCTGGAGCCGCTGTTCGGCCGGACGCGCCTGCAGCGCGGCGATTTCGTTGCCGGCCTGCTGGTGCTCGGCGGCGTGGCGCTGGTGGCGCGGCCGGACGCCGGCGCCGCCTGGGGCGCGGCCTGGCTCAGCGTGTTCTCCGGCTTCTGCTACGCGCTGCGCAACGTGCTGTACCGGCACCACCTGCGCGACCACTCGCCGTACAGCATGATGGGCTGGCAGTTCCTGATCGTCGGCGCGGTGCTGCTGCCGACGCTGAATCCGGGGGTGCCGCTGGATGCCGGCGGCCTGTGGTGGAAGCTGCTGCTGTTCGGGACCGTCTTCACCGCCGCGCCGCACCTGCTGTTCGTGTCCGGCCTGAAGGCGCTGACCGCCAAGAGCATGGGGCTGATCAACTCGCTGATGCCGCTCTACGCCACCGTTTTCGCCTGGCTGCTGCTCGACGAGGCGGCGGACTGGAACGTGCTGGCGGGCGGCGCGCTGATCGTGAGCGCGGCGCTGTACGAGTCGCTCAAGGCGCGCTAACCGGCGAAGTCGCGCAGCTCCGCCGAGTACGCCACCGCCAGGCAGCCGGCGCCGGCGTTGACCGCGGCGGTGGCGCTCATGGTCGCGAGCAGCAGATCCACGCCGGCGCCGCGCGCCTTGTGGCTCAGCGCGGCGTAGCCGGGCAGCTTGGGCACCTCGGCCAGGTCGCCGCCGTAGCTCAGGCAGACGTGCTTGGCGATCAGGCCTTCCTCGATCTGCCGCTCCACGTGCCTGAGCATCTTCTCGACCGCGCTGCCGTAGTGGCGCACCTTGGCCACCGGCTGGGTCTCGCCGCGGTAGGCCTGGATCACCGGCTTGATGTCCAGCGCGGTGCCGATCGCGTAGGTCAGCAGGCCGACGCTCTTCTCGCCCTTCTTCATGCCGCGGTTGCGGATGTAGAACAGGTCGCCGGGGACCATGTAGGCGCAGATGTTGTCGCGCACCTCCTCCAGGCGCTTGCGCATGTCGTTGGGCGTGCGCTGCTGGGCGGCGAGCTTGACCGCCTCGGCCGCCAGCACGGCGGAGCCGGAGAACAGGGTCTGGCTGTCCATCACCCGCATCGAGAACGGCACGTTGATGCCGGCCTTGGCGCGCGGCGCCTTGTAGTCGTTGAGGATCTGGAACGAGGCCTTGGTCGCGTGCTCGAAGATCGGGCTGCGCGTGGAGGTCACGGTGATGACCAGCACGTAGTCGTGTTCCAGCACGATGCGGTCGAGGAAGCGCTGGCGGATCTGCTCCGGCGTCGGCGGCACGGTTTCGGCGTCCAGGCCCTTGGCGTCGAGGTGCTCGGAGTAGAAGCGCGCCGTGGCCTCCGGGTCGCGCTCGTCGAGCATCAGTTCCTCGCCCAGCCGGATGCCGATCGGCAGGATGTGGATGCGGTGCTTCTGGATGTACTCGTGCGGCAGATCGCAGGTGGCGTCAGCCACCACTCCGATGCGCATAGGTTCCCCCAACCATGTGCCTTGTTGTCGGGGGCATTATGCGCCCGATGTGCCGGCGCGGTTCAAGCCGCGGGGGGCGGGTTAGCTGCAGAATTCGTAGAGCCGAACGACGAAACGCGCTTGCGGTTCGTTCAGGCTATGGCTGTCGATCCCGGTCAAATTGACTTCCAGTTCGACGGCGTCGAACGCAAGACGGGTCGGCCTCGCCAGCAGGACGTCGCGGCTTGCATTTCCGACGCCGCCGCCGACGACCGTTCCCCCTGGCGGCCACCTCAAAGTGGTCCACCCGTGGCCGGGTCAAATTGGTCCACCGGACGCAGCGGGACGGGTGGATGATTACGCGGTTGCCGCCTGCTTGGCAACGCGCTCGGCCGCTTCCTTGAGGCGCCAGCTCTTGC
>JACPFV010000007.1 GCA_016182805.1 Gammaproteobacteria bacterium | reverse complement strand
GTTCACCTCCTGCCTCCCTCGTGGTCTGAGGGGGCGAAAAGTAACGTCCCGCTGCGTCAACTCCGCCGGTTCGGCGTCAGCTCATCCGGTGGACCAATTTGACCCGGCCACAGGTGGACCAGTTTGGGTGGCCGCCGGGGGCCCGCAATTGTTGAAGCAAGGGGTCTCGACGCGCGAACCGTGATCGCGGCGCTTGAAGCCGTCCCGACCAATATCCAGGTCGCCGAACCGCAGTGCTATGCCGCGTTCGAAGCGGAGGCGAAAGGACGACTCGAACGCCGCGACATCGATGACTGGGACGTCCTCGCCCTGGCGCTGGCAACCGAATCTCCCATCTGGACGGAAGACAGGGACTTCTTCGGAACGGGGGTAGCAACGTGGAAGATAGCCGCAGTAGCCCGGTACTTCTCCGGACCCGGCGCATGAACATCGCGCGGAGCAGGGGGATCGGGGACGGGGTGAAGGGATCACCAAGCGCAATCCTTCAAGGCACTTGCCAGCGCAAGGGCGCAACCCTATAGTGCCGCGAAGGCCGCGCGCGGGGCGCGCGGCTTTGTTCATAGCGCTTTGAGTTTTCGAACAATTCAGCAGATCTCGCGGGGGATGCGTGATGCGTAAGACCTTATTCGCGGCCGGCCTCAGCCTGTTTGTCGGCGCCGCCGCAGCGGCCGCCCAGGACGAGCAGGCTCCGGAAGCGCGCGCCTATCTGAGCTTCAGCTTCGGCGGCGCGCCGAGCCAGGACCGGTCGCTGCACTACGGGCTGCGCATGGACCACAGCCGCCAGGCGGAGCAGTCCGACCTGCCCGCGGTGTTCCAGTACGACCTGAGCCAGCGCGGCAGCAGCGTGCGGCTGAACGGCGTCGAGCTGTTCCGCAAGTCGTACCGCCTGGGCCAGTCCGAGGAGGAAGTGCCGGCCGGCGAAGAGGGCGCCCCGCTGGAGGAAGAGGGCGGAAGCTGGTTCGGCGGCGTCGTCGACGGCGTCAGCAACTTCTTCGCCAACCTGTTCGGCGGCGACAGCGAGGAAGAGGCGGCGGCCGAGGAAGGCGCGGACGCGCAGGCCGGCGGCGAGGGCCTGTTCGCCAACTACGAGACCATCGATTACGTGATGCTGGGCGCCGCGGCGATCGGCCTGGGCTATCTGGCGGCGGAGTCGCTCAGCGGCGACGACAGCGCCACTCCGGCAAGCGACGACGACGGAAATCCGCCTCCCTGCACGCCGCAGCCGATCTGCGAAATTTTGCCCTACCGCGAAACCCGCATCGGCACCGTTGCCGGGCTGACCGCCCCCGAATACCAGGAATGGCTCGACGGTGGCACCGGCCAGATGGGCGACCTGGGCGAGTAAGCCGGTCGCAGGCATGACCAAGGGGAGCCGCGCGCTCCCCTTGTCGTTTTTGCTCCCGGCAGTCCGCGCATGACCTTCCCGCTCTCGACGCTCTGGCGCGCCGTGTTCGGCGTGGACCTGCGCACGCTGGCGCTGTTCCGCGTGCTGCTGGCCGGCGCCGTCGCGCTGGACCTCGGCCGGCGCCTGGCCGACACGGCGGCGTTCTACGGCGACGCCGGCGTGCTGCCGCGCGACGCCTGGGCGCGCGGCGTCGAGCCGTGGCGCTGGTCGCTGCACGCGGCCGGCGGCGAGACTTGGCTTGCCGGCCTGCTGATCGGGCTGCAACTGCTGGTCGCGCTGGCGCTGCTGCTCGGTTGGCGCGCGCGCCTGTCGGCCCTGCTGACGTTCCTGCTGCTGGTCTCGCTGCAAAACCGCAACCCGCTGATCCTGTCGCCGGCGGACAACCTGATGGCGGCGCTGCTGTTCTGGTCGCCGTTCCTGCCGATCTCCGCGCGCTGGAGCGTGGACGCGGCGCTGGCCGCCAACCCGCCCCCGGCGGACCACCGGCACTTGTCCTGGGCGTCGGCCGGCTTGCTGCTGCAAGCCCTGGCGGCAATCGCCGGCGGACTCGCCCTGCGCCCGGAGCAGGGCGCCCTCCTCGCCCTCGCCGCGCTCCCCGTGCTCCTGCGCGGCTGGGCCTGGGATGCGGCGGCGCGGCACCTCGCCCACGGGCGCGTTACGCGCATCTATTACGACCGCGACTGCGGCTTCTGCCGCAAGTCGGTCCTGCTGCTGCGCACCTTGCTGGCGCTGCCGCAGGCCGAGATCCGGCCGGCACAGGACAGCGCGCGCGCCGACGCCTTGATGCAGGCGCACTACTCGTGGGTGGTGGTGGACGCCGAGGACCGCGCGCACCTGAAGTGGGCCGCGTTCGTGGCGCTGCTACGCGATTCCCTGCTGTTCGGCGGCCTGTATCGCCTCGTCCGCCTGCCGCTGTGGAACCGGCCGGGCGACGCGCTGTACGACTTCGTCGCGCGCCATCGCGGCCGCTTCGCGGCGGTCACGGCGGCCCTGCTGCCGGAGGATGCGCGGCGCTTCGAGGCCGGCCCGGCGCTACAAGGCGTGGCGGCGGCGCATCTCGCTCTCGCCCTGGCCTGGAGCCTGGGCGCGATCGGCCCGCTGCCGGACGCGGTCGGCGCCGCGCTCGCCCCGTACCTGCGTGCGCTGCGGATCGAACCGCAGTGGAACGCGCCCGCGCCGCCGGCGGGCCGCGACGCGGGCTGGCTGCTGGCCCCCGGCCGGCTCGCGGATGGCAGTGAGGTCGACGTGCTGCGCCCGCAGCGTCCGCTCAGCTACGACTACGACCGGCCGCCCGCCGCGCCGGCGCAGGAAGCGCCGCCGCGCTGGCGCGAATACCGCGCGCGCTTGCGGCAGGCCGAGTACGCCGGGCACCGCCCGCTCTACGCGCGCTACCTGTGCCGCCAGTGGAACTCCGCTGCCGCCGGCGACCGGCGCTTGCAGACGCTCAAGCTGGTACACCTGCTGGAGCGCACGCCGCCCGACGGCCGCGCGCCGGCGTTGGAGCAGCGCGTGTTGCTGCGGCAGGACTGCGATGATTGATGTCGGTGCAAATCTCGCCCACGACAGCTTCGACCACGACCGCGACGCGGTGCTGGAACGGGCGGCGGCGGCGGGCGTGGACGCGATCGTCGTCACCGGCAGCTCGCGCGACAGCAGCGTCAAGGCGCTGGATCTCGCGCGCGCACACCCTGGCCGCCTGTACGCGACCGCCGGCCTGCATCCGCACCACGCCGGCGACTGGACGCCGGAGCTGGGCGCGCTGCTGCGCGACCTCGCGGCGCATCCCGAAGTCGTGGCGATGGGCGAATGCGGCCTGGACTATTTCCGCAACTTCGCGCCGCACGAGGCGCAGCGCCGCGCCTTCGCCGGTCAGTTGCGGCTCGTCGCGGATATCGGCAAGCCGGTGTTCCTGCACCAGCGCGACGCCCACGCGGACTTCCTGCCGATCCTGCGCGAGTTCCGCCCGCAGCTTTGCGACGCGGTGGTGCACTGTTTCACCGACACGCGCGCCGCGCTGGACGACTACTTGGCGCTGGGCTGCCACGTCGGCATCACCGGCTGGATCTGCGACGAGCGCCGCGGCCGGGAGCTGTACGAGACCGCGCGGCACATCCCGGATGCGCGCCTGCTGATCGAGACCGACGCGCCGTACCTGCTGCCGCGCACCGCGCCGAAGACGGCGCACCGCCGCAACGAACCGGCCTGCCTGCCCTGGGTCGCGCGCGCGCTGGCGCAGGCGCGCGGCCAGGACGAGGAGACGGTGGCGCGCCTCACCGCCGCCAACGCCCGCCGCTTCTTCCGCCTGCCGTAGACCGCGTGAACGGCGGCGGCGCATTTGCCGGAGCGCGCCGCGAAGTCCAAAATTCGCGGCGTCATGTACGCCCTCGTCACCGGCGGCAACCGCGGCATCGGCCTGGAAGTGTGCCGGCAACTGGCGCGCAAGGGCCTGTCGGTGATTCTCGCCGCGCGCGATCCCGCGCTCGGGCGCCAGGCCGCGGCGCGGCTCGCGCGCGAAGGCCTGCGCCTGCGCGTCGAGCGCCTGGACGTCGCCAGCCACGCCTCCGTGCGGCGCTGCGCGCAGCGCCTGGCGCGCGACCGGATTCCGGTGTCGGTGCTGGTCAACAACGCCGGCGTCTACGAACGCGCGGGTCTGCTGCGGCTGGACGACGCCGCCTTCCTGCGCTCGCTCGACACCAACCTGCTCGGCGCGTTCCGGACCGCGCGCGCCTTCCTGCCGGGCATGAACCGGCGCGGCTACGGCCGCATCGTCAACGTCGGCTCCGGCTACGGCGCGTTCAGCCGCGGCCTGGAAGGGCCGCCGGCGTACGCGGTCAGCAAGGCCGCGCTCGACGCGCTGACGGTCAAGACCGCGCAGGCCGCCGGCCGCAACGTCAAGGTCAACGCCGCCGATCCCGGCTGGGTGCGCACGCGCATGGGCGGACGCCGCGCCGAGCTGTCGGTCGAACAGGGCGCCGACACCATCGTCTGGCTCGCCACGCTGCCCGACGACGGCCCCAGCGGCCGGCTGTTCCGCGCGCGGGAGCCGGCGCCGTGGTAGCGGCGGCCGCCGCGCCACGCCGGCGCGGATTTGTTGTCTGTGCAGCAGTGCCGTCATGCGCCGACCCGGTACGCTGGCGGCCCGATCGACGGTTCCGCCGATGCGGATGAGCTTGAGCGCGACAGACGAAGACCGGCCGTTCCGCGCGTGGTGGCGCTATCGCGCGCCGTGGGCGCTGCTGATTCTGTCCCTGCTTCTGGGCGTCGGCGCGTGGCGCATCACGGCGGACCTCGTCCAGCGCTCGCACGAGCAGCGGTTCGCGCTGGAGACGCGCCAGATCGAGTCGCAACTGCGCGCCCGGGTCACGGCGAACATCCAGGTGCTGCGCGGCGCTCTGGGCCTGCTGCGCGCCGCGGAACGGGTGACGCGCGACGAATGCGGCCGCGCGCGGCACGAGGCGCGCGTGCGCGCCGAGGCGCCGTCGCAACCCGAGGCGCTGCGCCCGCTGTTCCGCGACTACGCGGTGCACCCGCCGGGCGAGCGGCCGCTGCTCACCGCGATCGTCTACCTGGAACCGTTCGCCAGCCGCAACCTGCGCGCCTTCGGCTACGACATGTTTTCCGAGCCGGTGCGCCGCGAGGCGATGGAGCGCGCACGCGACACCGGCGAGCCGGCGCTGTCCGGCAAGGTCACGCTGGTGCAGGAGACCGACACCGATGTGCAGCCGGGCTTCCTGGTGTTCCTGCCGGTGTACCGCCCCGGCCCCGCGGCGACCGTCGAGCAGCGGCGCGGGCGCCTGGCCGGCTTCGTCTACAGCCCGCTGCGCGCGCACGACCTGATGCGCGGCACCTTCGGCCACGGCAGCGGCGACGTGCGCTTCGCGGTGTACGACGGCGAGTCGGCAAACCCGGACACCCTGCTGTTCGCGAACGCCGAGCCGTCGCCGTTGGCCAATCCGCTGCGCCGGCGGCAGCGCATGCAGATCGCCGGGCACACCTGGACCGTCGCCTACGAGACCCTGCCCGGCTTCGGCTCGCGCGGCGACATCCTGCTGCCGGGGCTGGTCGGCCTCGCCAGCCTGTGCATCGGCGCGCTGGTCTACGGCGTCGCCCTGTCCTGGGCGCGCACGCGCGACCGCGCGCTGCGCATGGCACAGCGCATGACCGCCGATCTGCGCCGCAGCGAGGCCGAGGCGAAGCTGCTGTCGCAGCGCCTGGCGGAATCCAACGAGGACTTGCAGCAGTTCGCCTACGCCGCCTCGCACGACCTCAAGGAGCCGCTGCGCACCATCAGCAGCAGCCTGGGCCTGGTATCGCGCCGCTTCGGCGAGCGCCTGGACGACTCCGGCCGCGAGTTCCTGAACTACGCCATGGAAGGCGCGCGGCGCCTGGCCGAGCTGGTCGAGCAGTTGCTGGAATACTCGCGCGTGCAGACCCAGCCGGCGGTGCTCAAGCCGCTGGACCTGGGTGAGGCGGTGCAGACCGCGATGGACGACCTCGGCGCGCTGATCCGCGAGACCGGCGCGCGCATCGAGTACGCGCGCCTGCCGCAAGTGACGGCCGACTTCCAGCAGATGACGCAGGTGTTCCAGAACCTGTTCAGCAACGCCATCAAGTACTCGCGCGGGCCGGGCCGCACGCCGCAGGTGCGCGTGTCGGCGGAGCCCGGCGCGCACGGCTGGACGATCCGCGTGCAGGACAACGGCATCGGCATCGCGCCGGAGCACCACGACAGGATTTTCGGCATGTTCAAGCGCCTGCACCCGCGCGAGGAGTACGAAGGCAGCGGCATGGGGCTGGCCGTGTGCAAGCGCATCGTGCAGCGCCACGGCGGCAGCATCTGGGTGGAGTCGGAGCCGGGCAAGGGGGCGACGTTCTGCTTCACCCTGCCGACGGCGGATTCGGAGCGCAGGGCGGCGTGAGGCGCCTCTCTCCCCTGCCCTTCTCCCACAAGAAGGGCAGAGGGGAAAAGACGCAGCTCAATCCGTGACCGCGCCCTTGGAGGCGGTGGACACGAGCTGCGCGAACTTGGCCAGCACGCCGCGGGTGTACTTCGGCTTCTTCGGCTTCCAGGCCTTGCGCCGTTTCGCCAGCTCCTTCTCCGGCACGTTGAGCTGGAGCAGGCGGCGGGTGGCGTCGATGGTGATGGAATCGCCGTTCTTGACCAGCGCGATGACGCCGCCCGCCGCCGCCTCCGGCGCGACGTGGCCGACCACCATGCCCCAGGTGCCGCCGGAGAATCGACCGTCGGTGATCAGGCCCACGCTCTCGCCCAGGCCCTTGCCGATGATCGCCGAGGTCGGCGCCAGCATCTCGCGCATGCCGGGGCCGCCCTTGGGGCCTTCGTAGCGGATCACGATCACGTCGCCGGGCTTGATCCGGTCGGCCAGGATCGCAGCCATCGCGGCGTCCTCGGAGTCGTAAACCTTGGCCGGGCCGGTGATGACCGGCTTCTTCAGGCCGGTGATCTTGGCCACGCAGCCTTCCGGCGCGAGGTTGCCCTTGAGGATCGCCAGGTGGCCGTGCGGGTACAGCGGGCGCTCCATCGGCCGGATCACGTCCTGGTCGGCGCGCGGGCGCCGCGGCACGTCCTTGAGCGTCTCGGCGACGGTCTTGCCGGTGATGGCGATGCAGTCGCCGTGCAGCAGGCCGGCGTCGAGCAGCATGCGCATCACCTGCGGGATGCCGCCGGCCTGGTGCAGGTCGGTGGCGACGTACTTGCCGGAGGGCTTGAGGTCGCACAGCACCGGCACCTTGCGGCGGATGCGCTCGTAGTCGTCGATGCTCCACTTGACCTTGGCCGCGTGCGCGATCGCCAGGAAGTGCAGCACCGCGTTGGTCGAACCGCCGATGGCCATGATGACGGCCACCGCGTTCTCGATGCTCTTGCGCGTGACGATGTCGCGCGGCTTCAGGCCCAGGCGGATCGCCTCGACCAGCGCGCGTGCCGAGTCGGCCACCGAGTCGCTCTTTTCCGCGTCCGGGCAGGCCATGGTGGAGGAGGACGGCAGGCTCATGCCCAGCGCCTCGAACGCCGAGGACATGGTGTTGGCGGTATACATGCCGCCGCAGGCGCCGAAGGTCGGACAGGCGTTCTTTTCGATGCCCTCGAAGTCCTCCTTGGCCATCCTGCCGGCGGTGTAGGCGCCCACCGCCTCGAACGGCGAGACGATGGTCAGCGCCTCGCCCTTCCAGCAGCCGGGCTTGATCGTGCCGGCGTAGCAGAAGATGCCCGGCACGTTCATGCGCAGCATCGCGATCAGCGCGCCCGGCATGTTCTTGTCGCAGCCGCCGATGGCGAGCACGCCGTCCATGCACTGCGACTGCACCGCGGTCTCGATCGAGTCGGCGATCACCTCGCGCGACACCAGCGAGTACTTCATGCCCTCGGTGCCCATGGAGATGCCGTCGGTGACGGTCGGGAAGCCGAAGATCTGCGGCATCGCGCCGGCCGCGCGCAGCGCCGCCTCGGCGCGCCGCGCCAGCTCGCCGATGCCGGCGTTGCACGGGTTCATGGTCGAGTGGCCGGAGGCCAGCCCGACGATCGGCTTGTCGAAGTCGGCGTCGGTGAAGCCGACCGCGCGCAGCATCGCGCGGTTGGGCGAGCGGGCGACGCCCGCGGTGATGGTCCGGGACCGGGAATTGAGCGGCTTGTCGTTCAAGGTGTAGCTCCCTGCTCAGAAACGGGCACCGGCTTGGCCGGCGCGGCCTTGGAAAATCGGACGAGGTCGTCGTGGACCTGGCGCACCACGGCGCCCGACGGCTCGGCATCGAGGCGGTCGTAGCGGTGGTTATAAACCGGGAGGCGGCCGAGGCGCGAGAGCAGCGTGATGCGCTCCGGCTCGTAGATGCCGGCGTCGTTGTAGTCGAACACCGGCACGAACCCTCGGCGGCCGTCCGGCTCGTCGAGCGGCTGGCCGATGCCGGTCACGCCCGGCTCCACCGTGCAGCCGAGCGCCCGCTTGAGCAGCGTCGGCGCCAGGTCGTAGTGCGAGGTCAGCGCCGCGGTCTCGCCGGCGCCCCAGCCCGGCCCGCGCAGGATCAGCGGCACCTGCACCTGCCAGGGGCTGAAGTTGCCGTTGTGGCCCCAGTAGTTCTTGCCGGTGTCGTTGAACTCCTCGCCGTGGTCGGCGGTGATGACGACCAGCGTGTCCTGGGCGACGCCGCTCGCGTCCAGCGCCGCCAGCACGCGCCCGACCTCGCCGTCGATGAAGTGCACGGCGTTGCGGTGGCGGTTGAGGTACGGCGTGGGATCGAAGTCCTGGCTCAGGGCCAGGTAGTTGATCTCGGCCCAGCTCGGCTGGAACGGCTTTTCGGCGTCGTCCGGGATGTCGTAGGCGTGCGCCGAGTCGTAGAACAGGAAGCCGAAGAACGGCTTGCCGCCCGGCTTGCGCTGCGCGAGGAATTCGACCATGTCCTGGGTGATGCGGCGGTCGCGCTCGGAGGCGCGCGCGCCCGGCGTGCGCAGGCGCAGGCCGGGCACGCCGCCGAACACGGTCCGGTCGAACTCCGCGTGCGCCAGCGGCGCGCTCGCATAGATGCCCAGGTCGTAGCCCTGCGCCAGCAGCTGGCGCGTCAGCACCGGCGGCGTGTGCGAGCGCAGCGCCGGCGTCCAGTAGCTGCCGGGCAGCCCGTAGAACAGCGCGAACACGCCGAAGCGCGTGGCGTTGCTGCCGGCGATATGGTGGGTGAAGCGGTGCGCGTCGCGGGCGTAGGCCCAGATACGGGGCGTCACCGCCGGGTCGAGCTGGTCGGCGCGCCAGGCGTCGATCAGGATCAGGAGCACGTTCTTCCGCGCGCGCGGCGCGCAGGCGAGTTCCGCCAGCGGATAGCGCAGCGCGCTGCGCGCCGCCTTGTCCAGGCCGGCGTCGGCGTCCGCGCGCGGCTGCACCCAGCCCCACTTGTAGAGCTGGCGCTTGGCGGTCAGCGGGTAGTAGAAGGGAAACACGCCGGTTTCCTGGGCGATCGCGGCGTCGTGCGCGGCGTCGGCCGCGGCGTGCCAGCCCTGCGTCGCCAGGAACGCGCCGAACCAGCCGGCCGCGATCCAGCGGCCGAGCAGCGGCCAGCGCCGCCGCCGCGCGAAGCCCAGGCAGGCGCGGAACAGCAGCGCCTCGCCCGCGAGCGTGGTCGCCGCCAGCGTTCCGGCCAGCGCCCACATCACGCCGGAGAACGAGAAGATCTCGCCGCCGGCCCCGCCGAACAGCAGGCCCCAGACGTACAGGCCGACATGCATGCGGTACTGGTCGTAGACCACCGCGTCCACCACCAGCACGAAGATGCCGGCGAGCGCGCCCAGGGCCGCCGCCGGCATCAGCCAGGCCGGCCGCGGGCGCAGCAGGATCGGCAGCAGCGCCGGCGGCCCCGCGAACAGCGCCGCCAGGTACGGCCAGTGCGCCAGGTTCACCAGGGTGCGATAGCCGGCGGCGGCGGCGTCCGCCGGCGGCTCCAGCACGCCGGCGTACCACAGCGTGGTCAGCTTGAGCAGGGCGGCGTTGGCCAGCACGAACCAGCCGAGCGCACGCAGCCAATCGGCGCGGGAAGCGTGGGCGGCGCTCATCGCAGGCAAGCCCCTCAGCGCGCCGCGGCCGCGGCGCCCGCGGGCCTGGATGCGGGCGACTGCGAGAAGCGGATCAGGTCGTGCATCACGCCGCCGACGGCGGCAGGGTCGGCGGCGGCGTCGAGCCGCTCGTAACGATGGTCGTACACCGGGAAGGTGCCGTAGCGCGTGATGACGGTGACGCGGTCCGGTTGGTAGATGCCCATCTCGCTGTAGTCGAACACCGGCACGAAGCTGCGGCGCCCCTCGGTCTGCCGCAGCGGCCGGCCGATGCTGTACTGCTCCGGCGGATTGCGGCAGCCCAGCACCTCGGTCAGCAGCGTCGGCGCCAGGTCGTAGTGCGAGGTCAGGTAGTCGACGCGCCGCGCGTCCCAGCCCCGCCCGCGGATCAGCAGCGGCACCTGCAACTGGTACGGGCTGAAGTTGCCGTTGTGGCCCCAGTAGTTCTTGCCGGTGTCGTTGAACTCCTCGCCGTGGTCGCCGGTGACGATGACCAGGGTGTCGTCGGCCAGGCCGCGGCGGCGCAGCGCGTCCAGCACCCGGCCGATCTCGCCGTCCACGAAGCGCAGCGCGTTGCGGTAGCGGTTGAGATACGGCAGCGGGTCGTAGCCCTGGCGCAGCGCCAGGTAGTTGACGCCGGTCAGGCTCGGCTGGAACGGCTGCGGGGCGTCGTCCGGCACGTCGTACGAGTGCACCGAGTCGTACCAGAGGAAGCCGAAGAACGGCTTGTCGCCGGGCTTGCGCTTGTCCAGGAACTCGATCATGTCCGCGGTGATGCGGCGGTCGCGCTCCGCCGGGCGGTCGCCGGGCGTGCGCAGGCGCAGGCCTTCGATGCCGCCGAACACGGTGCGGTCGAACTCCGGGTACACCAGCGGCGCGCTGCCCAGGATCGCCAGGTCGTAGCCCTGGCGCACGAACTCCTGCATCAGCACCGGCGGCGTGCGGCTCTGGAGCACCGGCGGCCAGTAGCTGCCCGGCAGGCCGTAGAAGACCGTGAAGATGCTGTAGCGCGTCGCGTTGCTGCCGCTGACGTGGCGCGCGAACACGGTGGCGTCGCGGCCGAAACGGTCGATGGCCGGCGTGTAGCGCGGGTCCAGGGTGTCGCTGCGCCAGGTGTCCACCACCACCAGCAACACGTTTTGCCGGGCGCCCGGCGCGCATTCCATCGGCGCCTGCGGGTATTGCAGGCGCGCCCCGGCGGCCGCCAGCGTGGGCGCCTTGGAATAGCCGGGCGGCGGCTCGGAGTCGACCAGCCCCCAGCGGTGCAGCTTGCGCTTCGCGGTCAGAGGCTGGAAGAACGGAAAAATCCCGTCCTGCGCGGTGATGTCCGTGCGGAACGCGGCGTCGGCCCAGGCGTGCAGCAGGTTGGCGCCCAGGAACGCCGCCAGCCACGCCGCGAACACGTAGCGGCCCGCGCGCAGGCGCCGCGGCCGAGCGACGTAGCGCCAGCAGGCCCAGGCCAGTCCCGCCTCGAGGGCGGCGAGGCCGCCGACGATGGCGGCGAGCAGCGTCCACATCGCCGCCGACGCGGCAAACAGCGTCTCGCGCCCGGCGCCGCCGAACAGGATGCCCCAGACGTAGCCGCCCAGGTGCATGCGGTACTGCGCGTAGACGCCGGCGTCCGCCAGCAGCAGGAAGGCGGCGCCGGTGGCGGCCAGCACGGCCAGCGTCCACACCGCGCGCGGCCGCGGCCACAGCAGAACCAGCGCCAGCGCCGGCAGGCCGACCAGCGCGCCCGCCAGCGCCGGCCAGTGCGAAACGTCCGCCAGCCAGCGGAACAGGCGCGCGGCGCCCTGCGGCTGCTCCAGCAGATGGGCGTACCACAACGTCGTGAGCTTGTACAGAACGGCGTTGGCCAGAACGAACCAGCCGAGGCCGCGTAGCAGCGAACCGCGCATGAACCGTCGATCTTCCGCGCCGCGACGGCGCGGACCCGTAGGCCAAAGGGGCGCTAGTTTGGCAGACCTGCCGCCGCCGCGGAACGCGGCCCACCGCTGTGCCTGGAGGAGGATGCCTGCCGACGGCATTTCCCCGGCGGCCCGGGCACCATGAAAAAGGCCCCGCGGAGCGGGGCCCGAAGCGACCTAGGTCCGCGCCTGCCTGACGTAGCGCAGGTACGGCTTCACGGCCTTCCAACCTTGCGGGAACAGCTTGCGCGCCTCCTCGTCCGGCACCGAGGGCACGATGATCGCGTCCTCGCCCGGCCGCCAGTTCACCGGCGTCGCCAGCTTCTGCCGGTCGGTGAGTTGCAGCGAGTCGACGACGCGCAGGATCTCGTCGAAGTTGCGGCCGGTGCTGGCCGGATAGGCGATGGTGAGGCGGATCTTGCGGTTCGGGTCGACCACGAACACCGAGCGCACCGTGAAGCGGTCGGCCGCCTTGGGGTGGATCATCCCGTAGAGATTGGCGATGCGCATGTCGGGATCGCCGATCATCGGGAAATTCACCTTGGCGCCCTGCGTCTCCTCGATGTCCCTGGACCAGCCGGCGTGATCCTGCACGGAGTCCACCGACAGGCCGATGACCTTCACGCCGCGCCGGTCGAACTCGCCCTTGATGCGGGCCATGTAGCCCAGCTCGGTCGTGCACACCGGCGTGTAGTCCTTGGGGTGCGAGAACAGCACGCCCCAGGAATCGCCGAGCCATTCGTGGAAGCGGATGCGGCCGACCGTCGTGTCGGCCTCGAAGTCGGGAGCGATGTCGCCCAGTTGCAGTGCCATAGCGAAACCTCCTTGTTCACTGGGGACACTCATCATCGCGCCGCGCGGCGGCCCGTCAAGCCCCCGGCGCCGCCTGAAACCCGCGTCGCGTCCGATGCAGGAGGCGGAGGGAAGGCTCATGGTGGAGAGGCTGTCGCACCCGCTTGACATTGCGCCCGGCGATTAGCGCGGCGCCCTTTATTGCTCCAAGGTCTAATCGATTTCTACCCGGCGCGGCGGCGCGGGACTATAGTCATCTGCTCCGGTTCTGCATAGGAGATGTGCCATGGGTATCGCCATCACCCTGCGCGAGTATCTGGACCAGACCGGCGTGCCGTACGACGTGCTGCCGCACCCGTACACCCCGACCAGCCGCCGGGCCGCCGAATCGGCGCACATACCGCCCTCACAAATGGCCAAGTCCGTGATGCTGGAGGACGACCGCGGCTACGTCATGGCCGTGGTCCCGGCGACCAACCGCGTCGAGCTGGCCAACCTGGAAAAGCAGCTTGGGCGCCGGCTGATGCTGGCCACCGAGCGCGAGCTGGACGACGTCTTCGGCGACTGCGCCAAGGGCGCGATCCCCGCGATCGGCCAGCCGTACGGCGTGGACGTGGTCTGGGACGACGCGCTGTCGGAATGCAGCGACGTCTACTTCGAGGCCGGCGACCACGAGGACCTGGTCCATCTGCGCGGCAAGGACTTCCGCTCGCTGATGGGCCAAGCCCGCCACGGCCGCATCAGCCGGCCGGCGGGCTAGGCGGCGGGCCTTTCTCGGCCGCCGCGCGCGCCAGCAGCTGCGCCACCTCGGCGTGGCCGCGGGCGCGCGCCAGGTCCGGCGGCGCACGGCCGTTCTCCGCGCGCAGCCGCGGATCGGCGCCGGCCGCCAGCAGCGCCTGCACCAGCGCCACGCTGCCGCGGTCGGCCGCCTGGTGCAGCGGCGTGTAGCCGCCCTGCTGGACGGCATTGGCGTCCGCGCCCGCCGCCAGCAGCGCGTCGACAATCGCGAGCGCGACCGTTTCCTCGGCGTGCGACAGCGCGCTGTGCAGCGGCTGCACGCGCATGGCGTTGCGCGACGGCGCCCGGACGTCGGCGCCGCGCTTCAGCAGCAGCTCCACGCAGGGCGGGTGCCCGAAGAAGCAGGCCAGGCCCAGCGGCGTGAAGCCGTCCACGGAATAGCTGCCCGCCAGCCCGGCTTCGGCGTCGAGCACCGCCGCCAGCTTGTCGCGCTGGCCGAACGCCGCCGCCTCCCAGACGCTCAGGTCCTCGTGCATCGCCAGCAGGAACGCGGCCAGCCGCGTATGGCGCTTGTACGCCGCGAGAAGCAGGGCCGACACGCCTGCGGCGTCGGTGCCGTGCAGCAGGTCCGGGTCCAGCGCCAGCAGCTCCTTGACGCGGCCGTACTCGCCGCCCTTGACCGCGTTGATGAAGTCGCGGCAGAACGCATTGCCGAACGGGTCGCGGAACGCAAAGCCGTGCTCCCCGGTCGGCAGCGTGCGTATGTCTCGGTCCAGGTCGCGCGCGCCGGCCTTCTCCGCCCGCGCGTAGACCTGGACCAGCGGCTCGTCCACCGCCAGGTACAGCGGCCCGCCGTGCGCCGCCGGCCGCGCTCGCTCGTGGTCTTCGAGCTGCGCGTCGTGGCAGGCCAGCGTCACCGGCCCCACCGGAAAGTAATGCCAGCCTAGCGCGACGCGCTCGCCGCTTTCGCCAAACAGCATCCGGTAGAAGCGCGCCGCGCGGTCCAGGTCGTCGACGGGGATGGTGACGCGGTAGAGTCCTATCACAGACGCTCCATGTGGACCGGCATGCCCCTCTCCCGATTCCGGCTCGATGGAGTCGGAAGTTGCGGAAGGTGATGGCTGTCCGCGTTGCGGGACTCGGAAGAGAACGCTCCGAATTGAAAACGGCCTCCGAAGAGGCCGTTTGTATCGGTAGCCTCGGAACCGAAGTTCCTAGCTTTGTTGCCGATAGTCCCCACCATCGGAAAACCTGATACGGTGAAGAAAAATAAGCAGGTGCGGGAGGGATGTCAAATGCGCTATCGCCTTGGGTTGGATTTGGGTACCGCCTCCTGTGGATTGGTGGCGTTGCGCATCGACGAGGACGGCAACTACGCCGATCCGCGAAACGATTGGAAGCTTTGGAAGCTACTGCCGCGTCCTGGAAACAGGCAGCGGAGGATTGGCGCTGCCCGGCTGAATCTTACACTGGCGCAGGTCCCGACTTGGGACTATGCTGACTCCGCATGAGAGCGATCGCCCTGTCGACCCTCAAAGCGTTCTGGAACGATCATCCGGAGCACCGCGACGCCGAAAGGCCGACCCTCGCCTGGTACCGGGACGTAGCCCAGGCCGATTGGGCCACGCCGGCGGGCGTTAAACGGCAGTTCGGCAATGCGAGCATCCTTCGGGACGGGCGCGTCGTGTTCAACATCGGCGGGAACAAGTACCGGATCGTCGTCTGGATCAATTTTCCCTTCCGCGTGGTTTATGTCCGCTTCATTGGCACGCACGCCCAGTACGACGTCATCGACGCTCAAACGATCTGAGAAATTCCTATGGACATCAAGCCCATCAAGACCCGGACCGATTACCGCGCCGCATTGAAGGAGATCGAGACGCTGATGTCGGCGGCGCCGGATACGCCGGAAGGCGACCGGCTCGACGTGCTCGTCACTCTGGCCGAAGCCTATGAACGCATCCATTTCCCCATGGACCTTCCGGATGCCGTGGACGCCATCCGGTTCCGCATGGAGCAGCAGGGTCTCACGGTGGAGGACTTGGAGCGAGTGATCGGGCGTCGGAACCGAGTCTATGAAATTCTCAACCGCAAGCGCCCGCTGACATTGCGCATGATTCAGGGCCTGCACGCGACTTTCGGAATTCCGGCCGAGAGCCTGTTGAAGCAAAGGCGCCCGAAGCCTCACCGGCGAGCGGCCTGAGCAAGTCGTCCCGGCGCCATGGCCGTCAACAGTTGGCGCGTCATGTGGATGGTCGGTTGTACAAAAACGGCTATACCTGTCAGCCAATAGCTCTATCAGCTCGCCGCCAGCAGCCTCGCGTTGCCGCCCACCGCCGCCGTGTTGACCGTCAGCGTCCGCTCGGTGACGAAACGCAGCAGGTAGTGCGGCCCGCCGGCCTTGGGGCCGGTGCCGGACAGGCCTTCGCCGCCGAAGGGCTGCACGCCGACCACGGCGCCGATCTGGTTGCGGTTGACGTAGCAGTTGCCGACGCGCGCGACCGCCTGGATGCGGCGCCAGGTGGACTCGATCCGGCTGTGCACGCCCAGCGTGAGGCCGTAGCGGCTGGCGTTGATGTCGGCGACGACCTGCTCCAGCCGCCTCGACGGGTAGCGGATCAAGTGCAGGATCGGGCCGAAGTTTTCCTGCGCGAGCTGGGACAGCGACTCGATCTCCACCGCCAGCGGCGCGACGAAGGTGCCGTGCGCGCAGTCCGGCGCTAGCGCCAGTCGCTCGATCGGCTTGCCCAGCTTGTGGACGGCGGCGGCGTGCCGCTCCAGGCGCTGCTGCGCGTCCGCGTCGATCACCGGGCCGACATCCGTGGACAGCAGTGCCGGGTCGCCGACGACCAGCTCGCGCATCGCGCCCTTGAGCATCGCCGCGACCTTGTCCGCGATCTCCTCCTGCACGTACAGCACGCGCGCCGCCGAACAGCGCTGGCCGGCGGCGTTGAAGGCGGACGAAATCGCGTCCTTCACCACCTGTTCGGGCAGCGCCGAG
Organism: Gammaproteobacteria bacterium; assembly: GCA_016182805.1. GTDB lineage: Bacteria > Pseudomonadota > Gammaproteobacteria > Nevskiales > Nevskiaceae > JACPFV01. The sequence continues at coordinate 26,021 of JACPFV010000007.1, read as the reverse complement.
GAATCCGCGATCATGGCGTTCTGGCCGCCGGTCTCGGCGATCAGCGTGGCGATCGGCCCGGAGCGCGCGGCGAGACTGCGGTTGATGAGCTGCGCCACTTCCAGCGAGCCGGTGAAGGCGACGCCGGCGACGCGCTCGTCGCGGGTCAGGGCGGCGCCGACATCGCCCTCGCCCAGCACGCAGTGCAGCACGTCCTTGGGCACGCCGGCCTGGTGCAGCAGCTCCACCATGTGCACGGCGACGAGATTGGTCTGCTCGGCGGGCTTGGCCACCACGGTGTTGCCGGCAACCAGCGCGGCCGCGATCTGGCCGGTGAAGATCGCCAGCGGGAAGTTCCAGGGCGAGATGCAGACGAACACGCCGCGGCCGTGCAGTTGCAGCTCGTCGTGCTCGCCGGTCGGGCCCGGCAGCGGCTCCGGCTCCGCCAGCACGCGGCGCGCCTGCGCGGCGTAGTAGCGCAGGAAATCCACCGCCTCGCGCAGCTCGGCGTTGGCGTCGGGAATGGTCTTGCCGGCCTCGCGGATCAACAGGCGCAGGAACCCGGCGCGCTGCGCCTCCAGGCGCTCGGCGGCGCGCTCCAGCAATTGCGCGCGCGCCTCCACCGCCACCGCGTTCCAGCGCGGGAAGGCGTTGGCTGCGGTCTCGACGATCGCCGCCACGCAGGCCGGGTCGAGCGCCTGCCATTGGCCCAGCGCGCGGCGGCGGTCGGCGGGATCGGCGATCGGGCGCAGCTCGCCCTTCACCGCCGCCGGCGTCAGCGACACGGCGCGCGCCGGCACCGACGCCGCGGCGAGCGCGCGGCCCAGCGCGGCCATAGCCGGCTCGTCGGCGAGATTCAGGCCGGCGGAGTTGCGGCGCGAGGCGCCGTACAAATCCTGCGGCAGCGCGATGTGCGGGTTGGGAATGACCGGTAGCGCCTCGACCGCGGCGATCGGGTCGGCGACGAGCTGCTCGGGCGCGACGTCCTCGTCGAAGATGCGGTTGACGAAGGAGGTGTTGGCGCCGTTCTCCAGCAGGCGCCGCACCAGGTACGGCAGCAGGTCCTCGTGCGAGCCGACCGGCGCGTAGACGCGGCAGGGCACCGGCAGGTCCTCGCCCACCACTTCGTACAAAGCCTCGCCCATGCCGTGCAGGCGCTGGAACTCGTAGCCGACCTCGTCGCCGGCGTAGGCGCGCACCGCGGCCACGGTGTGCGCGTTGTGCGTGGCGAGCTGCGGGTAGAACACCTCGCGCGCCGACAGCAGGCGCCGCGCGCAGGCGAGGAACGACACGTCGGTGTTGGGCTTGCGCGTGAACACGGGATAGCCCGGCAGGCCCTGCTCCTGGCCGCGCTTGATCTCGGTGTCCCAGTACGCGCCCTTGACCAGGCGCACGGGGATCCGGCGTCCGACCGCCCGACCCAGCGCCTCCAGCCACTCCAGCGCCGGCAGCGCGCGCTTCTGGAACGCCTGCACGGCGAGGCCGAAGCCGTCCCAGCCGGCGAGCGCGCGGTCGCGGTAGACCCGCTCGAATACGTCCAGCGACAGCTCCAGCCGGTCGGCCTCCTCGGCGTCCACGGTCAGGCCGACGTTCTCCTTCTTCGCGGCCTGGGCCAGCGCGAGCAGGCGCGGCGTCAGTTCGGTCAGCACGCGCTCGCGCTTCGCGACTTCGTAGCGCGGGTGCAGCGCCGAGAGCTTGATCGAGATGCCGGGCCGGCGCATGACCGGGCCGCCGGCGTTGGGATCGGGGCGCGCGCCGATGGCGCGGATCGCGTCGCGGTACGCCTCGAAGTAGCGCCCGGCGTCCGGCGCGGTCAGCGCCGCCTCGCCCAGCATGTCGTACGAATGCAGGTAGCGGCGCTGCTCCTTGGATGCCGCGTTGTCCAGCGCCTCCTGGATCGTCCGGCCCATGACGAACTGGTGCCCCATCAGGCGCATCGCCTGGCGCACCGCGAGCTTGATCACCGGCTCGGTGGACTTGCCGACCAGGCGGTTGATCGCGCTCTTGAAGTTGCCGGTGGTCTCCGGCGACAGGCGCACGATGCGGCCGGTCAGCATCAGGCCCCAGGTCGAGGCGTTGACGAACAGCGAGTCCGACTTGCCGAGGTGGCGATCCCAATCGGCGTCGGCGAGCTTGTCGGCGATCAGCTTTTCCGCGGTGGCATCGTCCGGAATGCGCAGCAGGGCCTCGGCCAGGCACATCAGCAGCACGCCCTCCTCGGACGACAGGTCGTACTCGCGCATGAAGGCGTCGAGCGGCGACTGCCGGGACGACAGCTTGCGCACGCGCCGCACCCAGTCGGCGGCCTTCTTCTGCACTTCCGCCGAGCGCGCTGCCGGCAGCTCGGCGATGCCGAGCAGGCGGTTCACGGTGGCGGTCTCGTCCGCCAGATAGGCCGCCGAGATCGCCGCGCGCAGGGCGTCGCGGGGCGGCAGGGGATGGGCGAAAACGAAGGATTCGGCATTGGTCGTTTTAGTCATGGCGCGCATCCTGCCATGGCGCCCGGGGCGGTCCAAGCCTGTAGAGATTTCATCGCAATCGACGCGCTTGTGCGAAACGCGTCACACAGGCGGCCCGCTTCGCGCCCCTAGACTCCGGGGCCGCGTCAACGGCCCAATCCGCCCGCCGTTGTCCGCATACGGCATCGCGGCGAACCGCCGCGAGCCTTGCCCCGGGGCCTTACATGAGGAGCATCGCGATGCGAACGAGCACGATCCTGCGTCCTGCCTGCCTGACGGCCATGGCGGCCCTCCTTCTGAGCGCCTGCCTGGGCGGCGGCGATGACGACGACACGGGCGCGCTGGGCACCGCGGAGGGAGTGAAGAGCTACGCCGGCACCCTGCTGCAGATGTCGGGTGCCCTGGAGGGCATGGCGGCGATGAATCCCGCCGGCGCCGCGCCGGCGGCGAAGAGCTTTCACTCGCTCGAAGCCGATGCCTGCGACAACGTCGACGGCTCGGTGCAGCGCGATTCCGAGACCAAGGACGTCGACTCGCCGTTCTCCGAATCGGATTTCAACGTGTACTACGTGCAGTGGAACAACTGCGCGAACAGCCGGACGTTCGAGGACGAGAGCGGCAGCCTGGCGGTGGACTCCACGGTCGACGGGCGTATCGAGGGTGGGCAGCCGGTCGACGACGATACGGTGCTGTACCTGCGCGTCGGCGAAAGCTCCGCCGCGCCGCTGCTGCTGGATGTAAGCCTGGACGGCCAGAGCGGCGACGGCAGCAGCAGCTTTTCCGCCGACGTCATGTACGACGTCTATGCCCGGATGGACGGCACCGAGTCGAACGGCGACGGCCGGCGCGAACTCCAGTACCTGCTCGACCTGAGCGGCTCGGCCAACGGCAGCGTCGACACGCCCGAGGAAGACGGCGACTACGATCTCGATTTCACCGCCTACGCCGGCCGCTCCGGCGAACCCTTCGTCGTCACCCGGGACCCGGTCGACGGTTCGCAGTCCTTCGACGGCGCGTACGGGTTCTCGGTCAGCCCGTCCCCGCCGGGGGCGCGCTGCGCCGAGGTCGACGCCAGCATCGCCACGCTGGAGCGGCTGATGCCCAACACCGAGGGCGGCAGCAGCCCGTACTCGGCCGGCGTGCTGCAACTGGAGAAGAACGGCGACCGCGCGACGATCGAGTTCAACGACGACAACACGGTCACAATCACCGACAGCCGCGGCCGTTCGCAGACGATCTCCTTCGAGGAGGCGACGGAGTCCGCCGACCGCTGCGCCGGTTTCGCCCTGGATGCGCTGGAGCAGGCGGCCTCCGGATAGCCCCCTGACAAGGGCGGCGCGCATCCGTATGCTTGCGCGCCATGAAGAACGAGGTCCTCGTCGCGCTCGTCGCCTGCCCGCCGGACAAGGCGGAACACATCGCCGCCGTGCTGGTGGAAGGGCGCTACGCGGCCTGCGTCAACGTGGTGCCCCGGGTCGTGTCGACCTACCGCTGGAAAGGCAAGGTCGAGCGCGACGACGAGGCGCTGCTGATCGCCAAGACCACCGCCGACCGCTTCGAGGCGCTCAAGCAGGCGGTGCTCAAGCTGCATCCGTACGAGCTGCCGGAGGTCGTTGCGGTCAAGCTGGCCGCGGGCCACACTCCCTATCTGGACTGGGTAATCGAATCCACCGCCGCATGATCCGCGCCGCACTGTTCTGCTGCCTGACCCTGGGCGCCGCCGCCGTCGCCGCGGCGCCGCCGCTGGCCGATGCGCCGGTCGGCAGGAAGGACTATCTGCCGGTCGACGACGCTTTTCAGTTGCAGCCGGCGGAATGGCGCAAGGGCCGAGTCGTGGTGTCCTGGCGCATCGCGCCGGGCTATTACCTGTACCGCGACCGCCTGAAGTTCGCCGTCGCGCAGCCGGACGGCGCGCGCCTGGGCGCGCCGCTGCTGCCCGGCGGCGAGTCCTACCTGGACGAGGTGTTCGGCCAGGTCGAGGTCTACCGCACGGAGCTGCGCGCCGAGCTGCCGCTGTCGCCGGCCGCCGCCGGCAGCCTGCGCGTGACGTACCAGGGCTGCGCCGACGCCGGCCTGTGCTACCCGCCGCAGACCCGCGTCGTCGCGGTCGACGCGCCGCCGTGAACCTGCGCTCGACGGCCGCGGTGGCGCTGCTGAGCCTGGCCTCCGCGGCGGCCGGTTTCGGCTTGTACCGCTGGTGGGACGCGCGCACGCCGGAGCTGGCGCCGGCGATCCAGCTCACCGATCTGGACGGCCGGCCGCGAGCGCTGTCGGAGTGGCGGGACCGCTTGCTGCTGGTCAACTTCTGGGCGACCTGGTGCGCGCCCTGCCTCAAGGAAATCCCGCTGCTGGTCGAGGCGCAGAAGGAATACGCCGCGCGGGGCTTCCAGGTGATCGGCCCGGCCATGGATAATCCGGACGCGGTGCGCGCAGGCGTGCAGAGGCTCGGCATCCCGTATCCGGTGATGGCGGGCGACGCCGAGATCGCGCAGGCCATGGACGCGCTGGGCGACACGCTGCAGGCGCTGCCGTTCTCGGTGCTGATCGGGCACGACGGCCGCATCCTGCTGCGCCGCTCCGGCGAATTCACGCGCGCCGAGCTGATCGAGCTGATCGAACGCCACCTGGGTTCTTGACCGCCGCGGCAGAAATTGGCGATTTGCAGCGAACCTCGCCCATTTAGCCGAGATCTGCCGTGATCTATACATCAAGATTCTGATCTGGCAGACTGCCTGCCTTCTCGTCCGGAAAGGCGCGCACCTTGAGTTCGATCCTGCTGCTGAACGGCCCCAACCTGAACCTGCTCGGCACCCGCGAGCCGCAGCTGTACGGCGCGAGCACGCTGGCCGACATCGAGCAGGAACTGGACCGCGAAGCCGGCAAGCTCGGGCACACGCTGCAATGCTTCCAGAGCAACCACGAGGGCGCCCTGGTCGACCGTGTGCAGGCGGCGAGGCGCGAGGGGATCGCATTCATCCTGCTCAACCCCGGCGCCTATACCCACACCAGCGTCGCCTTGCGCGACGCCCTGCTCGCGGTGGACATCCCGTTCATCGAGGTGCACCTGTCCAACGTGCACGCACGCGAGCCTTTCCGCCACCACAGCTATTTCTCCGACATCGCCCGCGGCGTGATCGCCGGCCTGGGGCCGCAGGGCTATCGCCTGGCCCTGCTGGCCGCCCACGAGCTGCTCGCCGCGCGGCGATAACGGAGCAAGGGAGATCGCATGGACCTCCGCAAGATCAAGACGCTCATCGAGCTGCTGGAGCAATCCGGCATCGCCGAGCTGGAAGTCAAGGAAGGCGAAGAGTCGGTGCGCATCAGCCGCCACCCGCCCAGCGGCCCGATGCCGGTGATGAGCTACGCGCCGCCGCTGCCGATTGCGCCGGTCGCCCCCGCGGCCGCCGCGGCACCGCCCGCTGCGGCCGCCGCCGCCAAGGCGGAACCGGCCAAGGCCGCCGCCGGCAACCGGCACGTCGTCAAGGCGCCGATGGTCGGCACCTTCTACCGCGCGCCCTCGCCCGGCGCCAAGGCCTTCGTCGAGGTCGGCCAGACGGTCAAGGCCGGCCAGACGCTGTGCATCATCGAAGCGATGAAGATGCTCAACCAGATCGAGTCCGACTGCGGCGGCGTGGTGGTCGAAATCCTGGCGGAGAACGAGCAGCCGGTGCAGTTCGACCAGCCGCTGTTCGCCATCGAACCGGCATAAGCCCGGGTCATGTTCAACAAGATCCTGATCGCCAACCGCGGCGAAATCGCGCTGCGCATCCTGCGCGCCTGCCGCGAGCTGGGCATCAAGACCGTGGCGGTCTACTCCACCGCCGACCGCGACTTGAAGCACGTGCTGCTGGCCGACGAGGCGGTGTGCATCGGCCCGCCGCCGGCGTCCAAGAGCTACCTCAACATGGCCGCCATCATCAGCGCGGCCGAGGTGACGCAGGCCGACGCGATCCATCCGGGCTACGGCTTCCTGTCCGAGAACGCGGACTTCGCCGAAAGCGTGGAAAAGAGCGGCTTCGTGTTCATCGGGCCGCGCTCCGAGACGATCCGCCTGATGGGCGGCAAGACCAGCGCCAAGGCCGAGATGATCGCCGCCGGCGTGCCCTGCGTGCCGGGCTCCGACGGCATCCTGCCGGACGACGAAAACGCCTGCCGCGAGATCGCGCGCCAGGTCGGCTACCCGGTCCTCATCAAGGCGGCGGCCGGCGGCGGCGGCCGCGGCATGCATGTGGTGCGCGGCGAGGACGAGCTGATCGGCAAGATCCACCTCGCCCGCAGCGAGGCGCAGGCCGCGTTCCGCGACGGCAGCGTGTTCCTGGAGAAGTACCTGGAGACGCCGCGCCACATCGAGATCCAGGTGCTGTCGGATTCGCACGGCAACGCCATCCACCTCAACGAGCGCGACTGCTCGATGCAGCGGCGCAACCAGAAGGTGGTGGAGGAGTCGCCCGCCCCCGGCATCACGCAGGCGCAGCGCGACGAGATCGGCAAGCTCTGCACCGACGCCTGCAAGCGCATCGGCTACCGCGGCGCCGGCACCATGGAGTTCCTCTACGAGGAAGGCCGCTTCTACTTCATCGAGATGAACACGCGCATCCAGGTCGAGCACCCGGTGACGGAGCAGGTCACGGGCGTGGACCTGATCCGCGAGCAGATCAGGATCGCGGCCGGCGAGCCGATCGCGATCCGGCAGGACCAGTTGCAGCCGCGCGGCCACGCCATCGAGTGCCGAATCAACGCCGAGGACGCGCGCAGCTTCGTGCCCTCTCCCGGCGAGGTGAAGAAGTACCACGTCCCCGGCGGCCCCGGCGTGCGCGTCGACTCGCACGTCTACGCCGGCTACCACGTGCCGCCGCACTACGACTCGATGATCGGCAAGCTGATCGTGAACGGCTGCGACCGCGCCTCCGCGATCGCGCGCATGCGCACCGCGCTGTCCGAGATGATCATCGAGGGCATCAAGACCAACATCCCGTTGCAGCGCCGCATCATGGACGACGAGGTGTTCTGCGCCGGGCAGCATCACATCCACTACCTGGAAGAGATGCTGAAAAAGGGGGAATAGGGGGTCGAGAATCGGGAATCGTCTCCCGCAATTCGCCCTTATCATTCCCCTTTCCCGATTCCCGGTCGGTGTTCCATGCCTTGGCTCCAGCTCTCCGTCGTCTCCGCCCATCCCGAGTTCGCGGAGGAAGTCATGCTCGCGCACGGCGCGGCCTCCGTGATCCTGGTCGACGCGGCGGACGATCCGGTGTTCGAGCCCTGGCCGGGACAGACGCCCTTGTGGCGGCACACGCGCACGGTCGGCATGTTCCCGGCCGGCCACGACCTGGACGCGGTGGAGACCGCGCTGCGCACGACGCTGCCCGACGGCGACAAGCTGCCGATCGCGCGCTCGCGGCTGGAAGACCAGGAATGGGTGCGGGTGTGGCTCAAGGACTGGAAGCCGCTGCGCTTCGGCGCGCACCTGTGGGTCAGCCCGCAGGAGAAGCTCGCCGAGATCGACGATCCGCAGGCGATCGTCGTCATGCTCGATCCGGGCCTCGCGTTCGGCACCGGCACGCACCCGACCACCGCGCTGTGCCTGGACTGGCTCGCCGCGCAGGACCTGCGCGGCAGGACCGTGCTCGACTACGGCTGCGGCTCCGGCATCCTCGCCGTGGCCGCGCTCAAGCTCGGCGCGGCGAGCGCGGTGGGCGTGGACATCGATCCGCAGGCGCTGCTGGCGACGCGCGACAACGCCGTCGCCAACGGTGTCGGCGACCGCATGCGGACCTACCTGCCGGAGATCCTGCCGGCGGCGGCCTACGACGTGGTGTTGGCCAACATCCTCGCGCGCCCGCTGGTGGATCTGGCGCCGCGGCTCGCGCCCTGCGTGAAGCCGGGCGGAAGCATCGTCATGGCCGGCCTGCTCACGCGCCAGGCCGACGAGGTGCGCGCGGCCTACGCACCGTTCGTCGGATTCGGCGCCGGAGCCGTGCGCGACGACTGGCAGCGGCTTGACGGAACCCGCCGTCAAGACTGAGAAGGGACCTGACAGCGCCGTGCTTTCACGGCGAAATGCTTGGGGGTATGATTGCCGGCCCTTTTTCCTAGAACGGCTACGCCCAAGCAGCGCGGCCACGGACGGATCAGGTCGCGGCAGGATGTCCAATCAGAAAGAAGCAAAACCCTTGAGCCACTCCGTGGCCGACAGTCTCGACGCCTATTTCAAGGCGTTGAACGGCCATGCGCCCAACGACCTGTACGAGATGATCCTGTCGCAGGTGGAGCCGCCGCTGCTGCGCGCGACTCTTCAGTACTGCGACGGCAACCAGTCGCGCGCCGCCTCGATCCTGGGCCTCAACCGCGCGACCCTGCGCAAGAAGCTGCGCCAGCACAAGATCCAGACCAGCGCCCGATGAACCCGAAACGCGCCCTGCTGTCGGTCTCCGACAAGACCGGCCTCGTCGACTTTGCGCGCGCGCTCGCCGCGCGCGGCGTCGAAATCCTGTCCACCGGCGGCACCTACAAGCTGCTGCGTTCCGGCGGCATCGCCGCGCGCGAGGTCGGCGAGCACACCGGCTTTCCCGAAATCATGGACGGCCGCGTCAAGACGCTGCACCCCAAGATCCACGGCGGCATCCTCGGCCGCCGCGGCGTCGACGACGCGGTGATGGCACAGCACGGCATCGCCCCCATCGACCTGGTCGTCGTCAATCTCTATCCGTTCGAGCAGACCGTCGCGCGGCCGGACTGCGGCATCGACGAAGCCATCGAGAACATCGACATCGGCGGCCCGGCCATGGTGCGCGCCTCGGCCAAGAACCACGCCCATGTCGCCATCGTGGTGGACCCGGCGGATTACGCCGGCGTGCTGGCCGAGATCGAGCGGGGCGGCATCGCCGAGGCCAGCCGCCGGCGCCTCGCCACCAAGGCCTTCGCCCACACCTCGCGCTACGACGCCATGGTGTCGGGCTACCTCAGCAGCCTGGACGAGCAGGGCCGGCGCGCGCCGTTCCCCGGCGTGCTGGGCCTGCAATTCGACAAGCGCCAGGACCTGCGCTACGGCGAGAACCCGCACCAGCGCGCCGCGTTCTACGTCGAGCGCGCCGCCGAGCCGGGCACGCTGGCCGCCGCCGTCCAGATCCAGGGCAAGGAGCTGTCGTACAACAACATCGCCGACGCCGACGCCGCGCTGGAGTGCGTGAAGAGCTTCGTCAAGCCGGCCTGCGTCATCGTCAAGCACGCCAACCCCTGCGGCGCGGCGGTTTCCCTCGACGGCATCCGGCCCGCTTACGACCTCGCGTTCCAGACCGACCCGACCTCCGCGTTCGGCGGCATCATCGCCTTCAACCGCGAACTGGACGAAGCGACCGCGCGCGCCATCGTCGAGCGCCAGTTCGTCGAAGTGATCGTCGCGCCCAGGGTGTCGGAGGGCGCGCGCAAGGCGGTCGCGGCCAAGCAGAACGTGCGCCTGCTCGAATGCGGCCAGTGGCCGGAGCGGCGCGCACCGGGCTGGGACTACAAGCGCGTCGGCGGCGGCCTGCTGATACAGGACCGCGACGACGCCCTGCCCAGGCCGGAACAGCTCAAGGTGGTCACGCGCCGCGCGCCCACCGAGACCGAACTGCACGACCTGATCTTCGCCGCCAAGGTGGCGAAGTTCGTGAAGTCCAACGCCATCGTCTACGCCAGGAACCGCCAGACCATCGGCGTCGGCGCCGGCCAGATGAGCCGCGTCTACTCGGCCAGGATCGCGGCGATCAAGGCCGCCGACGAGAAGCTGGAGGTGCGCGGCTCGGTGATGGCCTCCGACGCCTTCTTCCCGTTCCGCGACGGCATCGACGCCGCCGCGGCGGCCGGCATCACCGCCGTGATCCAGCCGGGCGGCTCGATGCGCGACCCGGAGGCGATCGCCGCCGCAGACGAGCACGGCATGGCGATGGTGTTCACCGGAGTACGGCACTTCAGGCACTGAGCCGGGCCGATCTGGCCCGGCCGTTCAAATCTTGGCATGCTGCGCGCCCCCGCATCCGCAGCCCCGCGCCCATGCTCAAGCTTCCCCATTCCGTAGAAGTTTCCGCCTCCCTGCTCGCCAGCCAGATGCGCGGCTGGCGCGGCACCGCCGCCTTCCGGCCGGCGCTCAAGCAGCCGGAGAAGCCGCTGGAGCTGTACGAGTTCGAGGCCAGCCCATACTGCCGCCTGGTGCGCGAGGCGCTGACCGAGCTGGACCTGGACGCGGCGATCTATCCCTGCCCCAAAGGCGGCACACGGTTTCGCCCGCGCGCGGTCGAGCTGGGCGGCAAGAGCCAGTTCCCGTTCCTGGTGGACCCCAACACCGGCCGCCGGATGCACGAGTCGGCCGACATCGTGCGCTACCTCGCCGACACCTACGACGGCCGCGTGCGCGGCCCGGCGGGCCTGGCGCGGCAGCTCGCGGTCGGCAGCTCGTACCTCGCCTCGGCGATGCGCGCGCCCGGCCGCATCCGCGGCATGAAGGCGCGGCCGTCGCGGGCGCCGCAGCAGCCGCTGGAGCTGTACAGCTTCGAGTCCAGCCCGTACTCGCGGCTGGTGCGCGAGGTGCTGTGCGAGCTGGAGCTGCCGTACCTGCTGCGCAGCACCGGCAAGGCGCGCTGGGAGGACATGGGGCCGCCCTGGGTGCGGCGGAAACTGTTTCCCCATTTGCCGATCGAAGGCCGCAACCGCACGCGCCTGAAGGAGCGTACCGGGCGCGTCCAGGTGCCGTACCTGATCGACCCGAACACCGGCACGGAGATGTTCGAGTCGGCCGCCATCGTGGCCTATCTCGAAAAGACCTACGCCGGCTGATGGCCTTCCGCCTCGCCACCGCCCAGCCGCTCGCGGCCGCGCTGAAGCAGGCCGCGCGAACGGAGCTGGACGCGGCGCAGGCCGAGGCGGAAGCCGACGTGCACGAGGCGCGCAAGCGCTGCAAGAAGCTGCGCGCCTGGCTGCGGCTGCTGCACGATCCGCTGGACGCGCGCTACGCCCCGCTCGAATCCGGGCTGCGCGCCGTCGCGCATCGGCTGTCCGGGCAGCGCGTGCTGGAAGCCCTGGTCGAGACCTGGCCGGAACTGGGCGCCGGCCTGCCGCCGCGGCTGCGCCAGCGTTGCGGCGCCGGATTGGAACGCCATGTGCGCCGCGAGCTGGCGGCACTCCGCCGCCCGGCGGGCGCGGCGCGCAGCTTCGAGCGCCTGCGCGGCGGATTCGACGGCCTGATCCTGACCGGCCTGTCCGCCGACGACCTGGCGACGGGCCTGTGCGACACCTACCGCCGCGCGCGGCGCCGTTACCGGCGCGCCGGCGAAACCGCGAGCGCCGCCGACCTGCACGCCTGGCGCAAGCACGCGAAGTACCACGGCTACCAGTGCGCGCTGGTCGCGCCGCTGTGGCCCAGGCTCGGCCGGCGCGTGAAGCGTCTCAAGCAACTGTCCGATCTGCTCGGCCGGCATCACGACCTTGAGGAGCTGATCGCGCTGCTGCAAGCGCACCCGGCACGTTTCGGCGGCAAGGCCGCCGTGGCGCAGATCGTCGACCACCTGCGCGAACGGCAAGGCGTCGCGGCGGACGCGGCGCTGGAGCTGGGAAAGACGCTGTTCGACAGGAAGACGCGGCCGTGGTGGCGCGCCCAGGGCGCGCCGGCGGGCGGCGCGTCATGAACCGGCCCGTCACCGTCACGACCTGGCACCTGGAGATGCGCGATCCCGCCGCGCTGCGCCGCGCGCGCGTGCCGCAGCCGGCGCCGTCGATCCTGCGCGCCGAGATCCCCTCGCCCGCGCTCAACCGCTTTCTCTACACCTACGTCGGCGGCGACTGGCACTGGCGCGACCGCCTGCCCTGGACCTGGGCGCGGTGGATGCAGTGGCTGGACCGGCCGCAGGTCCGGACCTGGGTGATGTACGTCGCCGGCACGCCCGGCGGCTACTTCGAGCTGGAGCGGCAGCCGGGCGACGACGTCGAGCTGGCCTACTTCGGCCTCGCGCGCGACTTCGTCGGCAAGGGCCTGGGCGGCCACCTGCTCACCGTCGCCATCGAGCACGCCTGGGCCATGGGCGCACGGCGCGTGTGGGTGCACACCTGCTCGCTGGACCACCCGGCCGCGCTCGCCAACTACCGGGCGCGCGGCATGACGCTGTTCAAGACCGAGACCGACGTGCGGGAGCTGCCGGCACGCTCGCAAGGCCCCTGGCCCGGCGCCGATTGCATTCCCCCTCCCCTTGTGGGAGGGGGCTAGGCGGAGGGGGCGGTTCGATGCAAACCGAATGGGCCATCTTCGGCACCGTGGCGCTGGCGCATCTGCTCGGCGTGGCGAGCCCCGGTCCGGACTTCGCGATGATCGTGCGCCAGTCGCTGGCCTACGGCCGCGCCGCCGGCGTGTGGACCGCGGCCGGCATCGGCAGCGGCATCCTGTTCCACGTCGCCTACGGCCTGTTCGGCCTCGCCTGGCTCACGCGGCAATACCCGGCCTCGCTGACCCTCATCGGCGTGGCCGGCGCCGCCTTCCTGGTCTGGATGGGCGCGCAGGCCCTGCGCGCGCAGCCGCAGCCGGAGAACTGCGAGCGGCTCCCGCCCGCGCAGCCGGGCGACTGGAAGAGGTTTTACGGGATCGGCGTGCTGACCAATGTGCTCAATCCCAAGGCGACGCTGTTCTTCGTCGCCCTGTTCACCGCCGTCGTCACTGGCCCGACCGGCACGGCGATGAAGCTGGTCCTGGGGCTGTGGCTGCCGCTCACCACGTTCGCCTGGTTCGCGTTCGTCGCGCTGATGCTGTCGAACGAAGCCCTGCGGCGGAAGCTGCGGCACTGGGCGCACTGGATCGATCGCGCGATGGGCGCCGTCCTGCTGCTGCTCGGCGCCGCCATGTTGGGGAGCCTGCTGGGGTAGCGGGTAGACTGGCGTCCTCCCGGCCGCGGAGCAGACGCCATGCCAGACGAGCCGCAGCGCCGCTACAGCGAACAGGACGCCTGCATCCTGCTGGGGCTGGCGCGCGAGTCGATCGGCCACGGCTTGCGGCACGGGCGCGCACTGGCGGTGGAGCCGGGCGTCTATGCGCCGATCCTGCGACAACCGGGCGCCTGCTTCGTGTCCCTGCACCGGCAGCGGCAGTTGCGCGGCTGCATCGGCACGATGGAGGCACGCCTGCCGCTGGTGGTGCAGGTGGCGGAAAGCGCCTACGCGGCGGCGTTCCGCGACTGGCGCTTCCCGCCGCTGCGCGCGGTCGAGCTGGACGACCTGAGCCTGGATGTGCACGTGCTGAGCCCCCTGTCGCCGCTGCCCTTCCAGGGCCTGGGCGATCTGCACGCCAGGCTGCGCGTGGGACAGGACGGGCTGCTGCTGGAACTCGGCGCCCGGCAGGCGGTGTTCCTGCCGGTGATGTGGGAGCAACTGCCCGACCCGCAACGCTTCGTCGCGGCGCTGCTGCGCAAGGGCGAGATGGACGCGGCGGCGGACCTCGGCGGGCTGCGCGCCAGCCGTTTCACCGTGGATGCCTTCACCGAGGGCGGGCGCGGAGCGTGATAGCGTGCGCCCGATGCCCGGCACACTCGCGCTGGAGTTGATCGCCCATCTGCCCCTGGCCGCCGCCAGCGGACTGGCGCTGCGCGCCGGCCGGCTGGAGGTCGTGGCCGACGACAGCCTCGCCTTGCACCGCTACGCGCCCGACGGCCGCTTTCTCGACGCCCTGCCCCTGCTCGGCGACGCCGCGCCGCTGCCGGCCGATCCCAAGGCGCGCAAAAAGGCCAAGCCGGACTTCGAGGCGGCCGCCGTGCTGCCGGACGGATCGCTGCTGGTGCTGGGCTCCGGCTCCCGGCCCAACCGCTGCCGCGGGAGCTGGCTGCGGATCGACGGACAGCCGCTGACGCTCGACCTCGCGCCGCTTTATCGCGAGCTGTCGGCCGAGTTCCGCGAGTTGAACGTGGAGGGCGCCGCCGTGTGCGGCGCCGCACTCGTGCTGGCGCAGCGCGGCAACGGCGGCGACCGCGACAACGCGCTGATCGTGCTGGCGCTGGACGCGCTGCTGCGCGAGCTGCCCGGCGGCGCGCTCGGCGCGCGCGGGCTGCGCCGCATCGCGCGCGTGGATCTGGGCCGCTTGGACGGCGTGCCGCTGTCCTTCACCGACCTGGCGGCCGACCCCGACGGCGCGCTGCACTTCACCGCCGCGGCGGAGGACACGACCGACCCGTACGAGGATGGCCTTTGCGCGGGCAGCGTGCTGGGCCGCCTGGACGGCGAGCTGCGCGTCGCGCGCACCGCCCGCCTGCGGCCGGACCTCAAGGTCGAGGGCCTGCACCACTGGCGGCGCGAGGGCACCGCCGACCGCTGGCTGCTGGTTGCCGACGCCGATCGGGCCGACCGCCCGTCGCCGCTGATGTCCGTGCGTGTTCCCGCGGACGCAGGGCCGCCCGGCCGCTAATTCCGGGGCGGCTTGGCGATCGCTCGCCACAGCATCTCGAACAGTACGTTGGCCTGCCGGGTCAGCGGCTCCTTCATGCCGCGGTGGATGTACATCTGCACCAGGCGGCCGAGCACGCCCAGGATGTAGTCGAGCAGGATCTTCTCGTCGACCTGGTCGTTGAGGATGCCGCGCGCGCGGCCCTCGCCCAGCACCTTGATGAAGGCGCCGAACAGCTGCGGGTTCCGGTAGTTCTCGTGCTGGCGCCAGGTGTTGACGTAGACGGAACTCATCACGAGCTGCGCGACCTTGGGGTTCTTCTCGAAGAAGTCCAGCACCACCCAGAACACCTTGCGCAGCTTTTCCTTGTAGTCCTCGATGCCCTGCAGATGGTCGATCATGCGCGCGGCCAGGCGGCCGAGCCAGGAGTCCAGCGAGGAGAACAGCAGCGCCTCCTTGCTGCCGTAGTACTTGTAGATCGTCTGCAGCGACACGTTGGCGCCGCGCGCGATCTCGATCAGGCCGACGCGATGGAATTCGCGCTCCGAAAAGATGTCGAGCACCGCCTGCTCGATGCGCGTGCGGGTGTCGGGGTCGAGGCCGGCCAGGGCCGGCGTGGTTTTCGCGACAGTAGCGCTCATAACGTCAGCCGAAAGGTAATTGTCATTACTATATCGCGCCTTCGCACGCCAAGGGAACATACGGTGGCGAATTGACACGGTGCGACATTGTTGTTTAGGGTGCGTTGCGATGCAGTATAGAGGCGCGGCGCGGCACTTCCCAGCGGCCGCCGGCGCCGTTTGCGTGTCTACCGCCGCCCTGCGTAACGACCGTTACCGGCGGCTACAGGAGCGTTATGACCGAGGCCTTTGTTTACGATGCCGTGCGCACGCCGCGCGGCAAGGGCAAGAAGGACGGCAGCCTGCACCAGGTCTCGCCGGTGCACCTGCTCGCCAACCTGTTCTGGGCGCTGCGCGACCGCAACGGGCTGGACACGTCGCAGGTCGACGACGTCGTGCTGGGCTGCGTGACGCCGGTAGGCGAGCAGGGCGCGGACATCGCGCGCACCGCCGTGCTCTACGCCGGCTGGGACCAGAGCGTGCCGGGCGTGACGCAGTCGCGCTTCTGCGCCTCGGGCCTGGAATCCGTGAACCTGGCGGCGATGAAAGTGATGTCCGGCCAGGAGAACCTGGTCGTCGCCGGCGGCGTCGAGAGCATGAGCCGCTGGCCGATGGGCTCCGACGGCGGCGCCTGGGCCATGGACCCGCGCGTCAACCAGCAGCTCGGCTTCATCCCGCAGGGCGTGTCGGCCGACCTGATCGCGACGCTGGAAGGCTACTCGCGCCGCGACGTGGACGAGTTCGCGGTGCGCTCGCAGCAGCGCGCCGCCAGGGCGCGCGCCGAGGGCCGCTTCGCGAAGTCGGTGGTCCCGGTCCGGGACATCAACGGCCTGAACGTACTGGACCAGGACGAGACGATCCGCGGCGAGGCCACGGCGGACTCGCTCGCCGCGCTCAAGCCCTCGTTCGAGCAGATGGGCCAGATGGGCTTCGACGCCACCGCCCTGCGCAAGTACACGACGGTCGAGCGCATCAACCACATCCATCACGCCGGCAACAGCTCCGGCATCGTCGACGGAGCGTCCCTCGTCCTGATCGGCAACAAGAAGATCGGCCGGAAGCTGGGCCTGAAACCGCGCGCCCGCATCGTCGCGGCCGCCGTCGCCGGCTCGGAGCCGACCATCATGCTGACCGGCCCGACGCCGGCGTCGCAGAAGGCGCTGAAGAAGGCCGGCATGCAGGCCAAGGACATCGACCTCTACGAGATCAACGAGGCCTTCGCGGTGGTGCCGATGAAGACCGCGCGCGACCTCGGCGTGGACCTCGACCGCGTCAACGTCAACGGCGGCGCCATCGCCATGGGCCATCCGCTGGGCGCCACCGGCGCGATCCTGCTCGGCACGCTGATCGACGAGCTGGAGCGCCAGAACAAGTCCACCGGCCTCATCACGCTGTGCGTGGGCGGCGGCATGGGCATCGCCACCGTCATCGAACGGGTGCAGTAATGGAAGGAACGAACATGAGCGCCGTGCAATTCGCCAAGGATGCCGACGGCATCGTCACGCTGACGCTGGACATGCCGGGACGTTCGATGAACGTCCTCAACGACGAGCTGACCCAGCCGTTCGCCGAGGCGATCGGGAAAATCGAGTCCGATCCGTCGATCAAGGGAGTCATCGTCACCTCCGGCAAGAAGGAGTTCCTCGCCGGCGCGGACATCGAGAAAGTGTACGCCGTCACCGATCCGCAGGTCGCGTTCGACATGGCGGAAGCGTTCAAGAGCTTCCTGCGGCGGCTGGAGAAGTGCGGGCGCCCGGTGGTCGCGGCGCTCAACGGCACGGCGCTGGGCGGCGGCCTGGAACTGGCGCTGGGCTGCCACTACCGCATCGCGATCGACGATGCGAAGGCCAAGTTCGGCTTTCCGGAAGTGAAGCTGGGCCTGCTGCCCGGCGGCGGCGGCACGCAGCGCCTGCCGCGCATCATGGGCATCCAGAACTCGCTGCCGCTGCTGCTGGAAGGCAAGGAGCTGCGCGCGCCGGAAGCCAAGAACGCCGGCATCGTCAACGAGCTGGTCAACACGCGCGAAGAGCTGCTCGCCCGCGCTAAGGCCTGGTGCCAGGCCAATCCCAAGCCGGTCCAGCC
This sequence comes from Gammaproteobacteria bacterium, assembly GCA_016182805.1. Classification (GTDB taxonomy): domain Bacteria; phylum Pseudomonadota; class Gammaproteobacteria; order Nevskiales; family Nevskiaceae; genus JACPFV01. Next base: position 8,490 of record JACPFV010000007.1, on the reverse strand, counting down.
CTGGGACGATCCCAAGTTCAGGTGGCCGGGCGGCGATTCCAGGCATCCGGCCGTGGTGCAGATGCTGGCGATCGCGCCGTCCATGGCCTCGGCCAAGACCTACGGCAATTACCCCGCGGTGACGAACATCCAGTCCTGCGTGTTCGAGGGCGGCGTGGTGGACTTCGACACCGGCTGCCGCGTGGAGTCGCGCTACTTCGCCAACTGCGTGGTGTCGCAGGTCGCCAAGAACATGATCGGAACCCTGTGGTTCCAGTTGAACGCGATCAACAAGGGCAAGTCCCGACCGACGCACAAGGATGTGCAAGTGCCGCGGGCGCAGGATGCGCAGGAGCGGCCGGAAAGCTCCGACAAGAGCACGGTCAGGAAGCTCGGCATCCTGGGCGCCGGCATGATGGGCGCGGGCATTGCGTACGTGTCGGCGAAGGTCGGCATCGAGGTCGTGCTGCTCGACACCACGCAGGAAAACGCGGACAAGGGCAAGGGCTATTCCGCCGGCCTGCTCGACAAGGACGTGAAGAAGGGCCGCATGCTGCCGGCCGACAAGCAGGCCTTCCTCGACCGCATCAAGGCCACGACGAAGTTCGAGGACCTCGCCGGCTGCGATCTCGTCATCGAGGCCGTATTCGAGGATCGCGGGATCAAGGCCGACGTGACGAAGAAGGCCGAGGCCGTGCTGGGGCCGAACGCCGTGTTTGCGTCCAACACCTCGACGCTGCCGATCACGGGCCTGGCCGAGGCGAGCGTACGGCCGAAGAACTTCATCGGCCTGCACTTCTTCTCGCCGGTGGACAAGATGCCGCTGGTCGAAATCATCAAGGGCAAGAAGACCGGCGCGGAAACGCTCGCGCGCGGCTTCGATTACGTGCAGCAGATCAAGAAGACGCCGATCGTGGTCAACGACTCGCGCGGCTTCTACACCTCGCGCTGCTTCGCCACCTACCCGATGGAGGGCCTGACGCTGCTCGCCGAGGGCCAGCACCCGCGCGCGATCGAGATGGCCGGCCTGCAGGCCGGCATGCCGGTCGGCCCGCTGGCGGTGCAGGACGAGGTCTCGCTGTCCCTGTCCCTGCACATCATCGAGCAGACGCGCAAAGACTTCGCCGCCGAGGGCCGATCCGTGCCGGAGCATCCGGGCACGGCCGTGATCGAGAAGATGTGCAAGGAACTGAACCGTCCGGGCAAGAAGGCCGGCAAAGGCTTCTACGAGTATCCGTCCGGGCCCGGCCAGAAAATCCTGTGGCCGGAGCTGACCCGGCACTTCCCGTTGAAAGAACAACTGCCGCAGCAGGAGCTGATCGCCCGCCTGATGTTCGCGCAGGCCAACGAGGCGGCCAAGTGCTACGCCGAGGGCGTGGTCGAGACCGTGGCCGACACCAACATCGGCTCGATCTTCGGCTGGGGCTTCGCGCCCTTCCAGGGCGGCGCGCTGCAATTCATCAACGCCTACGGTCTGGAAAAGTTCGTGAAGCGCGGCAAGGAGCTGGCCAAGAAGTACGGCGAGCGCTTCAAGCCGGCGGCGATCCTCGTGAAGATGGCGAAGGAAGGAAAGAAATTCGAATGACGGTCCCGCACGGAGCCGCCGGGAACGCGGAAATTCATCCGCCGTGTTTCCCGGTGTCTCCGCGCCTCTCTGCACAACGTCTTTCCGGTCTTGACGTGTGAGGTGAACCCATATTCGCAGCCCTGATGCACCTGATGAAGGCGAAGAAGCTGCTGCCGCAGATCTCCGACACCGAGAAGCAGGCGCTGCAGGCCGGCTCGGTCTGGATCGACGGCGACATCTTCGGCGGCAATCCCGACTTCAAGAAGATGCTGGCCGAGGCGTACAACCGGCTCACGCCGGAGTTCTTCCCGCACGCGGCGGACAAACCGCACGCCATCGTCGCCGGGCTGCCGTCCAAGCGCGCCGCCAACGCCTGACGCGCGAGTCGGCCGAGCCCGCTCCGGTGCGCCGGGGCGGGCTTTTCTTTTCCCCGTCCCGGCCGTGGGACCCCCTCAAATTTACCCACACGATTCCGCGAAGACACTCTTTTAGACTGGGGCACAGCAGCCAGGTAGAGCGCCTTCCGCATGAACCTTGCCACGCCCGCCAACGCGATGCCCGATTCGCTGAAAGGCCTGCAGATCCTCGTCGTCGACGACATGCAGCACATGCGGGCCTCGATGCGGCACATGCTCCGCGACCTGGGGAGCGACGATGTGGATGCGGCCGCCGACGGCGACGAGGCGATCCGCATGATCGCGGCGAAGCCCTATGACGTCGTGCTCTGCGATTACAACCTGGGCGACGGCAAGGACGGCCAGCAGGTGCTGGAGGAAGCGCGGCACCGCAAGGCGCTGCCGGTGGCGTCGGCGTTCGTGATGGTCACGGCCGAATCGCACATGCCAATGGTTTTGGGCGCCCTCGAGTACCAGCCGGACGAATACCTGGTCAAGCCGTTCGTGAAGGGCGTGCTGCACCAGCGCCTGTCCAGGGCGGTCCAGCGCAAGCGCCAGTTGCGCCCGCTTGGCGCCGCGCTGGCGGACGGCGACAACGGCCGCGCGCTGGCCCTGTGCGACTCGCTGTCGCAGACCGACCCGAAACAGGCGCACGAGCTGCTGCGCATCAAGGGCGAGCTGTGCCTTGCGATCGGCGACCTCGACCGCGCCGCCGCGCAGTTCGAAAAGGCCCTGGCGATCCGCGATTTCGCCTGGGCCAGGTTCGGCCTTGGGCGGGTCCGGCTGCAACAGGGCCAGTTCCTGGAAGCGCAGATGATTTTCGAGGAGTTGCTGGCGGGCAACCGCCACTACCTGGAGGTCTACGACTGGCTGGCACGGGCGCATGAGGCGCAGGACCAGGCGGCGGCGGCGCAGAAGGCGCTGCAGGCGGCGGTCGCGCTGTCGCCCAAGTCGGTGCGCCGGCAACGCCACTTGGGCGAGATCGCGCTGAAGAACGCGGACGCCGAGGCGGCCGCGCTGGCGTTCCGCTCGGCCATCGAACAGGGCCGCAACTCCTGCTTCGGCTCCACCTCGGAGTACGTGCAGTTGGCGGAGGTGTTGATCGAGCAAGGCTCTCCGGCCAAGGCGCTGGCGGTGATGCGCGACGGCCGCAAGACGTTCGCCGGCAAGCCGCTGGAAGAGGTGCAACTGGCCGCGGTCCAGGCCACCGCCTATCACCGGCAAGGCTCGGCGGCGGAGGCGCGGCGCGCCCTGGACGAGGCGCTGGCGATCCGCGCCGGTCATGCCGACGAGCTGCCCCCCGCGGCCGTCACCAGCCTGGCGCGCGGTTGCCTGGCGCTGGACAAGCGCGATGCCGGCCTGGATCTGCTGCGCACGGCCGTGCGCAACGGTCACGACGATCCCGAGGTGCTGGCGCGCGCGCAGGCGCTGTTCAAGGAGTTCGGCGCCGAGCAGGAAGGCGCGACCATGATCGAGGAAGCGCGCCTGGAGATGGTGAAGCTCAACAACCTGGGCGTCGAGCTGGCCCGCACCAACCGCATGGCGGAGGCGGTCGCGCAATTCATCAAGGCCGCCGACGGCCTGCCGTTCAACCGCGCGGTCAACCTCAACGCCGCCAAGATCCTGCTGACGCACATGCGGCAGAACGGCCGCGACGGCAAGTACATGTTCCGGCTGCGCCAGTACATCGAGCGCGCGCGGCCGGAAGGCGCGCCCAGCGCCGACTACGAGAACGTGCTGAAGGCTTACCGTGAATTCGTCGCCCGCTAGGCAGTCCGCGCACCCGGGAGAGGCCGCGGGCAGCTTGCGCGCCGGCGTCCGCCTCGACGACATCCTGCCGGCGGCGATCCACGACGCCAAGAATTCGCTGGGCGTCGTGCTGTCGCGGTTGGACGAGGTTTCCGGGCACTGCCCGGGCGGCGATCCCCGTCTCCCCGCCCTGCTGGACGCCCGCTACGAAATCCAGCGCATCAACGCCAACCTGGTGCGCATGCTGACCCTGCACAAGTTCCATCAGCAAGGTTACGGGCTCGACATAAGCCTGCACGCAGTAGCGGACCTGCTCCACGAGACTGTTCTCACCCACAAGGCGGTGATCGACGGGCGCGGCATCGCCGTCGAGGTGGTCTGCGCCGACGACTTGCACTGGTACTTCGATTACAACCTGCTCCTAGGCGTGCTCGGCAACGCCCTCAACAACGCCATCCGCTACACACACAGCCGGGTCCGGCTGTCCGCGCAGGCCGGCGCGGAAGCGGTCGCCATCCTGGCGGAGGACGACGGCCCCGGTTTCCCCGAATCCATGCTCGCGCACCCCGCCGTGACGCGCGCCCCGCACGCCGAGCATGGGTTCATCAGCGGCAATACCGGCCTGGGGCTGTACTTTTCCGAACTCGTGGCGCAGATGCACCGCAACCGCGAACGCTGCGGCCACATCTCCCTGCAGAACGCCGGCAGCCTGGGCGGCGGCTGCTTCGGCATCCACCTGCCCTAAGAGCTTGCGAAGCCGGGAAAGTCCGGGAATCGGGGAATCCCGATTCCCGTTATCTTTTACGGCTCCCCATTCCCGAAATTCCCGTCACCCATGAACCCGCTCCTTTCCGGCATCCGCGTCCTCGACCTCTCGCGCCTGCTGCCCGGCCCGTTCTGCACGCTGTACCTCGCCCAGCTCGGCGCCGAGGTGGTCAAGATCGAGGAACCCAAGGGCGGCGACTACACGCGCTCGCTGTCGCCGGAGCTGTTCGCTCTGGTGAATCGCGGCAAGAAATCGGTGACGCTCGATCTGCGCAAGCCCGAAGGCGCGGCAGTGTTGAAGCGTCTCGTAGGCGAAGCCGACGTGCTGATCGAGTCGTTCCGCCCCGGCGTGATGGACAAGCTCGGTTGCGGCTACGACGCGCTCAAGGCAATCAACCCGCGGCTGGTGTACGCGGCGCTGACCGGCTACGGCCAGACCGGCCCGTACCGCGACCGCGCCGGCCACGACATGAACTACTGCGGCTACGCCGGCGCACTCGACCAGATCGGCACGGCCGGCGGCCCGCCGGCGCTGCCCAACACGCAGATCGCCGACCTCGCCGGCGGCGCGCTGACCTGCGCCGTCGGCATCCTGGCGGCGGTGGTCGGCGCCCGCGCCTCCGGCCGGGGCGCGTTGGTGGACGTGGGCATGATGGACGGCACGCTGGCGCTGCAGGTGGTGGCGCTGGCGACCTTGCGCACGCTCGGCGCCGGCAACCCGCGCGGCACGGACATGCTGACCGGCGGCCTGCCGAACTACAGCCTGTACGAATGCGCCGACGGCAAATGGTTCGCGCTCGGCGCGCTGGAGGGCAAGTTCTGGCAGAACTTCTGTTCCGCCGCGGGCCGGCCGGACCTGGCGCGCAAGCCGCTGGCGCCGGGCAAGGCCGGCGCCGCGCTGCGCGACGAGGTGGGCGCCCTGTTCAAGACCCGGACGCGCGACGAGTGGGAGACGCTGCTGGCGGACCGGGATGCCTGCGCCAGCGGCATCTACACCCCGGAGGAGGCGCTGCGCAACCCGCAGGCGCTCGCGCGCGGCATGGTGGAGACGGCGAACGGCAAGCCGGCGCTGGCCAGCCCGATCAAGATTCCCGGCGATGCGCGCCCGCCGGTCGCCGACGCGCCCGCCCTGGGCGCGGACACGCTCGCGGTTCTGTCCGCGGCCGGCCTCGACGGCGCGGCTTGCGAGCGTCTCCGGGCGGCCGGCGCGATCTGACTTATTTGACCGTCCGCGCCGCACACCGGCGTCGCGCCCGCGGCGGGATGCCGGTGCCGACGGATAGGGAGCCGTGACCGACGCCCGCGAACTCCCGATCCCCCGCCGCTTGCCACGGTGGGAGCGCGGTCGTAGCCTTGGCAGCGGGTAAAAATTCCTGGACGGGCAAAGCACCCGTCCGAGTGGAGGAGTCGCGTGATGCTCGCCAGAGCCGCGTTGTGCTGCGTCGTCGTCTTGGTCCTTTCCGTCCCGGCGTGGGCGAAGGTTTCGCCCGACCAGGCCCAGCGCCTGCGGCCCGGCGGCGATCTCACGCCGCTGGGCGGCGAGCGCGCCGGCAGCAAGGACGGCGCGATCCCCGAATGGGTCGGCGGCTACACGCAGGCGCCGCCGGACTGGAAGGGACCGGGCACCCGCCTGACCGACCCGTTCAAGGACGACAAGCCGCTGTTCACGATCACCGCGGCGAACGCGGACTCGTACAAGGACAAGCTGACCGTCGGCCAGCTCGCGCTGTTCAGGAAGTTCCCCAAGACCTACAAGATGAACGTGTACCAGACGCGCCGCACCGCCGGCGCGCCCAAGTTCGTCTACGAGGCGACCTACCGGAACGCGCTCAAGGCGGAGCTGGCGGCCAACGGCGAGGCGCTGGTCGACGCCATCACCGGCGTCCCGTTCCCGCTCCCGGCCAACGGCCAGGAGGCGATCTGGAACCACAAGCTGCGCTACCGCGGCCAGGGCGGGCGCCGCGTGAACGTGCAGGCCGCCATGACCACCGGCGGCGACTACAACCTGTCCAAGCTGCAGGAAGACTTCCGCCTGATCTATTCCACGCCGGACATCAAGCCCGAGGACCTGAACAACGTCGTCATCTACTTCCTGCAGGTCATCACCGACCCGCCGCGCCTGGCCGGCACGGTGACGCTGGTGCACGAGACCATGGACCAGATCAAGGAGCCGCGGCGCGCCTGGCAGTACAACCCCGGCCAGCGCCGCCTGCGCCGCGCGCCCAACGTCGGCTACGACAATCCCGGCAACGGCTCCGACGGCCTGCGCACCAACGACCAGACCGACACCTTCAACGGCGCGCTCGACCGCTACGACTGGAAGCTGGTCGGCAAGCGGCTGCTGTACGCGCCGTACAACGACTACCGTCTGGGCAGCGAGAAGGTGAAGTACAAGGACATCCTCAGCCCCGGTCACATCAACCAGGATCTGTGCCGCTACGAGCTGCACCGCGTCTGGGTAGTGGACTCGAATCTGCGCCAGGGCACCAGCCACATCTACAAGCGCCGCACCTTCTACATCGACGAGGATTCCTGGCAGATCGTCGCGGTGGACATCTACGACAAGCGCGACCAGCTCTGGCGCGTGCAGGAAAGCCACACCTGGGCGGTATACGATCCGGGCCAGGTCACCAAGGAAGCCAGCGGCGCGCTGACCCCGCTGCTGGAAACGGTCTACGACCTCAACAGCGGACGCTACCTCGCGCAGGCGATGAACAACGAGGAGCCGACGTCGTTCGAGAAAGTGTTCCCGGTCGAGTACTTCGACCCGGCGAACGTCAAGACGAAGTCGGATCGCTGAGAGCGTATAGCGCACCTCGTCCCGGCGCAGGCCCACATAGGGGCCGAAGCGGGGACTGAGGCCGGGCGGCGCGCGCGCCAGGGCGGAGTTGCCGGACCGGCATCGGAACCGCGGGTCGAGCGCGGACACGAGGCCCCGCGCCGCGGCGCGCCCCTGCGAGTGCCTTATCCCTTTCCCGGCGTCGGCCGGCTGCCGGGAATCGGCTCGCCGGAATCGCGCAGGCGCACCGCCTCGTGAAAGCCGTGCCGGGCCGAGTACTCGCGGAACCACACGCCCTCCGGCGAGTGCCGCGTGATGCCGTCGAACAGCGTCGAGAACATCTGGGTCGCGGCCAGGCCCATGTTCTCGTAAGCCTGGTTGACCATGAGCTTCTGCATCATGAGCTGGTTGCGGGGCACGCCGGCCATGCGCCGGGCGAGCTGCATCACGCGCGCCTCGAGCTGCGGTTCCGGCACCGCGTCGAGCACCAGGCCCATCGCCTTCGCCTCGCGGCCGTCGACCAGGTCGCCGGTCAGCAGCACGCGCTTGGCCTTCTCGGCGCCGAGGCGGTACACCCACATCGCCGTGGTCGGGCAGCCCCACACGCGCGCCGGCGGATAGCCGATCCTGGCGTCCTCCGCCATCACCACGACGTCGCAACACAGCGCGATGTCGCTGCCGCCGGCGACGGCGTAGCCGTGCACCTTGGCGATGGTCGGCTTGTACGAGCGCCACAGGCTCATGAAGTCGTCGGTGTTGCGCTTCATCATCCGGTAGTCGGCCATCGGATCCCAGGGCATCGGCTGGTTCCACGGCGACTCGCCCTCCGCGAACTCCTTGAGGTCGTAGCCGGCGCAGAACGCGCGGCCGGCGCCCTCGACCACGATCGCGTGCACCGCGTCGTCGTCGTTGGCGCGTTCGACCGCCTGGCGCAGCTCCGTGCCGGTGGTCTGCCCGATCGCGTTCATGCGCTCCGGGCGGTTGAGCGTGATGCGGGCGATGCGATCCGACACCGCATACAGCACGATCGCGTTCGCGGCGGCCGGCGCAGTCATGGCAGCTCCGGGCACGCGCGCCGGATCAGCGCGTCGAAGGGAGCGGTCGCCGGCAGCGTGCCGAAGGCCATGCCGTGCTCGCCCGCCAGGCGCGACGCGCAGAACGCCTCGGCGACGGCGCCGTTGCCCGCGCGCAGCAGGATCGAGGCCTGCCAGGCCAGCGCCATGCGCTCGACCACGTGGCGCGAGCGCAGTTCCAGG